>CABQJA010000024.1 GCA_902464345.1 uncultured Clostridium sp. | reverse complement strand
ATCTATCTGTCCTCCATGGAGCTTTCTACCGGTCTGTCCGGTGTTGTTTTATATGAACAGCTCTATCGCAGTTACCGGATTCTGAATCACCAGCCATATCATAAATAATGGATGGCTGTTAGCTGTTCTAACAGCATGACTCGCATCAGCTGATGTGGAAAGGTCATATCCGAAAAGCTCAGTCTGACATCTGCCCGCCGGATAACTCTCTCATCCAGTCCAACCGAACCTCCGATAATATATGTCACCTGTGAGATTCCCCGTTCGGTTTCATACCGTTTGATCAATCTCATCAGTTGTTCCTGATTATACTTTTTACCATCAATACAGAGAGCTATTACAAGCTCTTCCGCATTCTTCGGCAGATACCGCAACAGCCGTTCGCCCTCTGCCTGTCTGATCTTATTTAAGTTCAGCTCATTGCTTCCATCCGGCGTGCGTTCATCTTCCACCTCAATAATTTCTGTTTTTACCTGACGATTTAACTGCTCCGAAAACTCCTGAATCCGATTTCTGTAGAATTCTTCCTTTACTTTTCCGACACATAACACTCGTAGTTTCAATCTCTGTTCTCCTGCCCCGTAAGCGATTTCTGTTTTCTATATCTTTCACATAAAGCACTATTCGCATTCATAATTTGTTCATATTTGATGATTATAATACAGGTAAATAAAGATTTAGCATTAACTAATAATTTTCTCTCCCCTCATATAACAAGCACTCAGGTTCGGCTGAGTGCTTATTTATTTCTATTAATCTCTGCTTTCAATGACCAAAAGACTTCCGGTCTTCATCTGGATCAATGCCTCTTCTTCTTCAATCTCATTGCTGATACCGCGGCTCACTCCATTGTCTGTAATCTCATTCCTGCCTTCCCATGCAATTCCGATATGAAAGGTATAATCCTCCAGCGGATATTTCATCCCTGTAAGTGTCACACCGGTCACCAGCTCTGTATACGGAATCAATGAGACATAAGTTCCAAACTGCTTCTCCCGTTCCAGACGAAGCTCATGATCGATCATATGAATCCGGTTATGTGCATCTACCAATTCTGCTTCAATTCCTTTTTCCATACAGATCTGCAAAAGCCCCAGATTCGCCAGCATATGATCGATTCTGGTTCCGGTCGCTCCGAGAATCGTTATCTCTTCAATATCCTCCCCCAGAGCCGTATAGAGTGCCAGATGGGAATCTGTATAATTCTTCTCCGGTGGATACTGAAGGATCCGGACACCCGGTCTTTCCCGATAGTTCTGCAGATCCTCCGGTTCTACAGAATCATAATCTCCGACCACGATCAGCTCAGCCTGCATATCCGGATTGCGCTTTTCAAGCTCTGCCATTCCATCCAGTCCATGATCCGCAATCACAAACAGCTCCGGTCCCTCACTGCCATATTTATTTCTGATATAAGAAGAGGCGAATTCAACTTCAAATTCGCCTCCGGCTATCATGACACAATGCTTGCCCATTGATAATCTCCTAACACATCCTCTTCAGGAACTCTTTTACATTCTCTGCCGGATTTCCATTAAAGATTGCAGAACCTGCCACAATAACATCTGCCCCGGCATCTACGACTGTAGAAATATTATTGAGTGTAATTCCTCCGTCAACTTCAATCTCCAGATTCTTAAGTCCCTTATCCTCTGCAATTTTACGTACCCTTTTAATCTTATCCAGAACTCCCGGAATGAATGCCTGCCCGCCAAAGCCCGGATTCACACTCATAACCAGTACCATATCAATATCATCAAAGATATAATTCAACACATTCACAGAGGTTGCTGGATTCAGTGCAACACCTGCCTTCATATCCAGCTCACGGATTCTGGTGATCGTCCGATGCAGATGCTTGCAGCTCTCTGCATGTACGGTTACAATATCCGCTCCCGCGTCCTTAAACTCCTGCAGATAACGAATCGGCTCCTCGATCATCAGATGGACATCCAGCGGCTTCTCCGTCACCTTCCGTACTGCCTGTATCACAGGCATTCCAAATGAGATGTTCGGCACAAACTGACCATCCATAACGTCCAGATGTATATAATCTGCCCCTGCCTTATCTACGCATTGAACCTGTGCGCCTAATTGTGTGAAATCTGCCGATAATATAGATGGTGATAGTTTCATGTTACCAACTCCTTGTATTTTTTATTTCTTCATAGAATTCTACATAATGCTCATATCGAATCCGGTTGATCTCTTCTTCTGCAACCGCCTGCTTTACTCTGCACTCCGGCTCATGGGTATGCGAGCATCCCAGAAACCGGCACTGTCCCTCATACGAATGAAACTCCGGAAAATAATCCTTTAATTCTTCCTTTGCGATTCCGCTCAGATACAGGGTACTGAACCCAGGGGTATCAATGAAATACGTATCCTCGCCCGCCGGCATCAGCTCGGAATGTCTGGTCGTATGCTTGCCCCGCTTGATTTTTTCACTGATCTCACCGGTCTTTGCATTTGCATCCGGAAGCAGGCAGTTTAACAATGAAGACTTCCCCACACCGGACGGTCCGGCCAGAACTGTGGTCTTTCCTGCGATCAGCTGCTTTACCTCTTCAATCCCTTCTCCGGAATATGTGCTGGTGAAACAGACCTGATTACCACTCTTTGCATACACCTCCGAAAGGCGGTTTCGCATCGCATCCTCGATCAGATCCACCTTGTTAAAGCATACGATAGTTTTAACCTGCTGTCGGTTCATCAAGATCAGAAACCGGTCCAACAGGTTAAGATTCGGATTCGGCTCTGCAGCCGCAAACTCGATCAGAACCTGATCTACATTTGCAACCGCCGGCCGTATTAATTCATTTTTACGCGGATAGATCTGCACGACATTTCCTGCCATCTTCTCAGAATCCAGAACTTCAATGTCTACCAGATCTCCGGGCAGGGGTTTTAATTTCTGATTACGGAAACTCCCCTTTGCCTTGCATTCATATAATCCATAATCCGGCACCTCTACATAATAGAAACCGGCTATGCCCTTCATGATTCTTCCCTGCATAGATGCCCTACTCTTCTGCAACCTGAACATTAACAGATTCCGATACATCCTCCGGCTTGGTCGGTACGCCGTTATATAAGATCTGGAGTGTACCGGTATTCGGCAGACCTGTCAATGTAGATCCTGCCGGAATGCTCAGAGTCTTATTCTGTGCGGAAATAGAACCGCTGGCAATCGTTCTGCTGGTATCACCGATTACATATACAACCGTTACATTGTAGCTGTTTGTGGAATCACTCGCACCTACAAATGAAATGCTTCCGCTGAAGGTTGCTGTATAGGTCTTAGTAGCCGTTGTTGACTCCGTTGTCGGCTCCGGTCCCTTACTGATCGTAATATCCACCTTAGAACCCTCTAATACCTTTGTTCCGAAACTGGTACTCTGGCTGATTACCCGGCCGGCCTCTACGGTATCACTGAATTCCTCTGTTACATTACCAATACTCAGGTTATGATTTGCAAGCTCTGCTTCTGCTTCCTGCTGTGTCTTATTTCTTAAGTCCGGAACCTCGGTTTCCTTCATTTCCGGTCCATTGCTGACAACGATCGTTACGGTACTGCCATCTGCAGCCTTCTGATCTCCGGACGGATCCTGACGGATAACATGATCCTTCTCAATATCTGCACTGTATTCGTAGCTGTGTGTTACCTGGAATCCGGCTGCCTTTATCGTCTCATCCGCCTTTGCGACCTCAAAGCCCACGACATTCGGTACCGGAACTTCTGCCTTACCTGCACTGACTACGATCTTAACCTTGGTATCTGCAGGAATCATATCGCCCTTCTCATAGCTCTGGGAGATTACGATATCCGCATCAATCGTATCATCATTCTTCTTTTCGATCTCATATGGAATCTCAGCATCTGTCAGCTCTTTCTCTGCATCCTGCTGATTCTTGCCGACAACATTCACTGTCATTTCAATCGCACCGTTGTTCTTATCCTCGGTATTTTTGTTGTTGCCAAACTTAAACCATCCGGCTGCTTTACCGACAAACAGCATAATGAACATTGCAATAATAACAGCTGCTACGATACCACCGATCATCACAATCTTCTGAAGCTTCGGATCGATATCATCATTATCCTCATCTGTAATATCATCTGTCTCATCGTCATCATCCGGATCATCATAATCATATTTGTAATCGTCATCATCCGGGTCAAAATCATCATCCACGCCCTGATACCGGCTGCTTTCTGCTACAGCTCTGCCTGCAGAAGCTGCTGCTTCCGTTCTGCCGGCCGGCTTCTGTGTTCTGGCGGTCTCCTGATATCTGCGTTCCTCCGGCTGTTCTTCTTCCGCCGGTGCTTCCTGATATTTTCCTGCATCGACAGGCTGTCTGGTCTCTTCATAACCGGTCATACTGTCTGCATCATCATAAGCCTTCTTACCGGCTGATTCCCGGATAGAGCTTAACTCCTCATCTGACATCATAACGGTTGGCGCATTGTTGGAGGTATTGGTACCCATGACTACAAAATCGCCATTCGGATTGGTTGCAACTCTGCGTAAATCCGCGATCAACGCACTGGCCGTCAGATAACGGCGCTCCGGCTTCTTCTGGGTACATTTTAAAATTACCTTCTCCAGACTTGCCGGTATATCCGGATAATATTCTCTCGGCGGGATCATTTCTCCCTGAATATGCATCAATGCAACGGTTACGTTATTATCACCCTCAAACGGTACCCGTCCGGTTACCATCTCATACATGGTAATACCAAGGGAATAGATATCGCTCTTTTCATCACTGTAGCCGCCTCTTGCCTGTTCCGGTGAGATATAATGAACACTACCCATAGCATTGGATGCTACCGTATTGGAGGTAGCTGCCCGCGCGATACCGAAATCCGTTACCTTCAGGGTTCCATTTTTCGACACAATAATATTCTGCGGTTTAATATCTCTGTGAATCGTATGATTCTGATGAGCCACTTCGATACCGGATGCGATCTGCAGTGCAAAATCCAGTGCCTGATCTGCCGGTAATCTGCCATGATCCATGATATATTCCTTCAGGGTGATTCCCTCTACGAACTCCATGACAATATAGTAGATGCCCTCATCTTCTCCAACATCATATACATTTACAATATTCGGATGAGACAGTCCTGCTGCCGACTGTGCCTCAACCCGGAACTTGGATACAAAATTCCGGTCATCACTGAATTCCCGCTTCAGCACCTTGACCGCAACATAACGATTCAGCTTATGATCCTTTGCCTTATATACCTCAGACATACCGCCTGAGCCTACAAGTTCGATTATTTCGTATCTATCACCTAACATCATTCCTGGTTTTAACATTTTTACACCTCTCTATTTACTGTGCTACCACAAGGGCTGCTATATTATCTTTGCCGCCGTAATAATTCGCCCGGTCGATCAGGCGTGTCACTGCAGCTTCCGGTTGTTCTGCCTCAATAATGATATTCTGGATTTCATCATCCTCCACCATGTTGGATAATCCATCGGAACACATTAAAATCTTTTCATCCATGTGCAGCTCAATTTCAAAGAAATCCGGAATTGCTTCCTCGTTTGCTCCCAAAGCTCTGGTAATAATATTCTTCTCCGGATGGTTCCGTACCTTCAGCGGATCCAGCTGTCCGGTCCGGATCAGCTCCTCTACGAGAGAATGATCCAGTGTTATCTGTCGGATACTGTCTTTATCCAATACATACAGTCGACTGTCACCGATGTTGGCCACATATAAATGATTGGCATCCACCACCGCACAGACAAATGTAGTTCCCATACCGCTCAGCTCTTCCCGTTCCTTCGATGCTGTTAGAATCCCGTCATTTACTGCCCGGATCCCCTGCTTCATCACTGTAATGGGGTTTGAGTCCTCACACTGCTTTACAAATTCCACAAATTGATACACTGCGTAAGAAGAAGCATAATCGCCAGCCTTATGTCCACCCATACCATCTGCTACAATATAGAGATTCGGAAGACATCCCACAGGCTCATCACTGAAGAAGAGATTATCCTGATTCATACTCCGCTTCTTACCGATATCTGTTTTTCCAAAAGATAACAAATCCGCTTCCTCCTATTGATTTTGTTGCATATAATTTCTCCTTAACTGCCCGCAGGCAGCGTCAATATCCCTACCCATACCTCTTCTTATAGTACCATTAATCTGATTATTTTCAAGTAGATATTTGAAATTTTGTATCGATTTATCTGTTCCGCGCTGAAAATCCCGCTCCTTGATCGGGTTGATCGGAATCAGATTTACATGACACGGCCGGTACGGTTTTAGCAGCTCTGCCAGCCGTTTCGCATGCTCCGGCGAATCATTCACGCCCTGTACCAGACTGTATTCATAGGTGACCCGGCGTCCTGTTTTCTCAAAATAATACTGACAGGCCTCCAGAGTCTCATGAAGGGAATATCGTCTTGCAATCGGCATCAGTGCCTGTCGCTCGGCATCCGTGGATGCATGCAGGGACAGTGCAAAGGTGATCTGAAAGCCCTCCTCTGCAAGCGTCCGTATCTGCGGAACCAGGCCACAGCTGGACACGGTGATATTTCTCTGGCTGATATGCAGTCCCCGCTCACCGGATATCAGATGTAAGAAACGAATCAGGGAATCATAGTTATCCAATGGTTCCCCGGATCCCATCACTACAATATTCGATACCCGCTCTCCCATTGCATACTGCATGGCATAGACCTGATCCAGCATCTCAGATGCGGTCAGATTTCTCACAACGCCGTCAATGGTCGATGCACAGAACCGGCACCCCATCCGGCAGCCGACCTGCGAGGATATGCAGACAGAGTTTCCATGCTTATACGGCATCCAGACACTCTCGATCAGATTGTTATCCCATAACCGGAACAGGAATTTATTCGTTCCGTCTTCTTTGGATACCAGTCTGGTCTCCTCCTCCACTCCGATCCAGTCCTCTGCGAGCTTCTTCCGAAGCTCTCCCGGAAGATTCTTCATTTCCTCCGGAGAGCGTACCAGCTTCTGATGGATCCACTGATACACCTGATCTGCCCGGAATTTCGGCAATCCCAGTTCCTTTATATATGCTTGCAGTTCTTCGTATGTCATCGAACGAATATCCATAGTTTTACCTCAGTTTTTCTTCTTCCGGAATGCTGCCATAAAGAATCCGTCACAGCTCTGCAGACCGGGCAGTAATGTTGTATATCCCTGTTCAAGATCTGTTCCCGGCTGATCCTTTACCTCGTTAACCAGTGTTTCCGGCAGGTATTGATGCAGATCCTCCGGTTCCAACGGATAGTTCTCCGTCAGCCATCCGACCTGTTCCTCGTTCTCTCCCGGATGAATCGTACACGTACTGTAGATCAGAATTCCACCCGGTTTTACATAGGTCACCGCCTGTTTCAGGATCTCTCTTTGGAGGTGTACCAGCTCTGTCAGCTGTTCCGGTCGGATCCGGTATTTAATATCCTGCTTTCTGCCGATCACACCCAGTCCGGAACACGGTACATCTGCGATTACAAAATCAAACTGCTCTCTTGCGGTCGGATCCGGCTGTACCGCATCCCATACCTGTGTTTCGATATTCGAATACTGCATCCGTTCCAGATTCTCCTGAATCCGCTCTACCTTGGATGCACTGATGTCCCGTGCCAGCACACTGCCCGGCTGCCCCTTCCGCTCCGGATCTGTCAGACCCAGACGTTCTGCTGCCTGCATGCTTTTACCGCCCGGTGCCGCACAGATATCCAGAATCCGGTCTCCCGCCTTCGGATGGATCAGGTATCCCTGCAATACAGAGCTCTCATCCTGAACCGTTATCAGACCTTCCCGGAATGCCCGGATTCGATTTAAATAATTATACCCGGTCAGCTGTAAGGTATTATCTGTATAATGTCCATCGGCTGCCTTTACTCCGGCTGCCGCCAGACCTGTCTTTACTTCTTCTTTGGTCGTCCGTAAGAGGTTGATCCGGACTGTCAGCGGCGGTTCCTGTAAAAACGCCCGGAAGATCCGTTCCGCAATCTCTTCCGGATACCATGACCGCATTTTATCTACCAGCCATTCCGGAATGGAATACTGTACAGACATTGCTTTCACAGGATCAGCTTCCCGTTCCGGCAGTGTGAGGGCGTCCTTCTGACGGATCAGATTCCGCAGGACACCGTTTACAAATCCGGTCAACTGTCGGAAGCCCTTCTTCTTGGTGAGAAGCGCTGCTTCATTACAGACTGCCGAATCCGGTATGCTGTTCATAAACAGGATCTGATACGCACTCATCCGGAGAATGCTACGGATATATGGCTTACATTTATGCACCGGTGTTTTAGATATCCGGTCGAGCTTATAATCCAGCTGGATCCGGTTCTCCAAGGTGCCATTGCACAATCTGGTATAAAAGCTCCGCTCCTGCTTGCTCATATACTGATAATTGCGAAGCGTAATATTCATTGCTTCACTGGCTGTCTTTTTCTCCCGATCCACATCGGTCAGTGTCTCCATCGCCAGTTCCCGTACATTGATACTGCTGCCTGCCATGATCCGCCCGTTCCTTTCCTATATTCCCGTGCTACTCCTGTGTCTGCTTTCCGCACCGCATTCCTTCTTCTACCGCAAATCCAAGAAGAAACGCATCGGTATTCATCCGTTTTTTACCTTCTAACTGTAGCTGTGTTACCCGAAGTCCTCCCGGATTACACTGAATCGTAAATGACTTCTTATCCACCGCCGTTATCTTACCCGGTTCTCTCTGCTGATTTTCCGGTATCTCTACTATATCTGCCTCGTATATTTTCAGATTCTTTCCCTGTAACTGTGTATATGCGCTCGGCCATGGATTCAGACCACGAACCAGTCGCTCCAGTACCTCTGCCGGCTGTTCAAAGTCCAGTTCTCCCATGGATTTCTGCAGCATATGGGCATAACAGCTCTTGGAATCATCCTGTGGAATCCGTGGTGCCGTTCCCGCCTCGATCTTCTCCATCGTTGAGATACAGAGTCCGGCTCCTGCTTCCGCCAGCTTATCGTGATAACTACCGCCAGTCTCCTTTGCATCGATCGGTACCACCAGCTGTTCGATCATATCTCCGGTATCCAGTCCCTTCGCCATATACATGGTCGTAACACCGCTTTCCTTCTCTCCGTCCATGATCACTCTCTGAATCGGTGCCGCGCCACGGTATTTCGGCAGTAACGATGCATGTACATTCACACAGCCATATGGCGGGATTGCAAGCAGCTCCTCCGGAAGAATCTGTCCGAATGCTACTACAATAATGATATCCGGCTTCAGATTCCGGATTTCCTCTATGACCTCCGGCTCCCGTACCCGTGCCGGCTGGTAAACAGGGATCTGATGCTCTAATGCTTTTTCCTTTACCGGGGTATACTGCATACTCTTCCCCCGGCCCTTCGGCTTATCCGGCTGTGTATACACACCGATGACAGTATGTCCTGCCTGAATGATCGCTTCTAATACCGGTACTGCAAAATCCGGTGTTCCCATAAATATTACACGCATATGCTCACCGCCTATTCTACTTCCCGTAATCCGCCTTCTGCGTGATCCCGGTACAGGATGCCGTCCAGATGATCCAGCTCATGGCAGATTGCCCGTGCCAGAAGCTCTGTACCTTCTACCTCAAACTGCTCCATATTCTCATCATAGGCTCTGCATTTTACATAATTCGGTCTGGTCACGGTACCGACCTTACCCGGAAGGCTTAAGCATCCTTCCTCTCCGGTCTGCTCTCCGGACTGTTCCAGAATCTCCGGATTGATCAATACCAATGGTTCATCATTTCCAATATCAATTACTACGATCCGTTTTAGAATCCCTACCTGTGGAGCTGCCAGTCCGACTCCGTTTGCCTCATACATGGTATCAAACATATCATCGATCAGCTGTAACAGCCTCGGTGTCATCTTATCTACGGCTTTACACTGCTTTCTCAAAACCGGATCGCCTTCATAACGGATTTTACGTATTCCCATTCTAATTCCTGCCTTTCTTATGCCGGATCCTCATATCCGGCTGCTTCGTTTTAGTATAACGGTTTCTTTCTTTTTTATCAATATCCCTTCATGGGATTTAAGTCGAAATAAAGCCTGCAGGTCTCCTGGACTCCGCTTTGTTCCGCATACAGCTCAAGCTGTACCTTTGCATCCAGCAGTACCTGTTCCTGCTCACTCTTTAAATATAATATCCTGCGGTACACATCATGGATCTTACCGATGACCGGTGTGGACGGACCGATGACCCGTATATCCTCTCCCGAAACGGTCTTCCGCATATAATCCGCCAAATGCTCCGCACATTTCTGGACCTGTTCCTCCTGTTCGCCTGTGATCAGAACTGCGATCATGGATACCACCGGTGGATATTTTAATATCTTCCGATATGTGATCTCATTCCGGTAAAACAGCTCATAATCCTGTGCCGCCGCTGCCTGGATCACTGCATGCTCCGGATCATAGGTCTGAATCACGACCTGTCCCGGCCGTTCTCCACGCCCGGCTCTGCCTGCAGCCTGCGTCAGAAGCTCAAAGGTCCGTTCCCCTGCCATATAATCCTGACTGTGAAGACTTAAGTCTGCCGCCAGAATTCCTACCAGCGTTACATTCGGGAAATCATGGCCCTTTACAATCATCTGCGTACCTACCAGAATATCTGCTTTTCCCTCTGCAAACGCGGACAGGATCCGCTCATGTCCGTCCTTTCCCTTGGTCGTATCTGCATCCATGCGGAGAATCCTTGCTTCCGGGAAAAACTCCTGCAGCTCTGCCTCCACCATCTGGGTGCCGGACCCGAACCGCCCGATCATACCGGACCCGCATACCTTACATTTCTTTACAAACGGTTCCGTATAGCCGCAATAATGACAGACCAGCTTCGGCACTGCGCTGTGATGATCATGATAGGTCAACGACACCTGACAGTGTGGACAGTTCACTACCTCTCCACAGCTTCTGCAGGATACAAAGCTGGCATATCCCCTCCGGTTCATGAAAATGATCGACTGCTCCTTCCGGCTCAGGCGATCTTCGATCAGTTCCTGCAAACGGTAACTGAACCGACTGCGGTTGCCCTTCTGGAGTTCCTCCCGCAGATCTACGATCTCTACCTGTGGCAGGCTCCGCTTCTGTACCCGTTCCGTCAGCTTCCACAACTGATACTTCCCCTGCTCCGCCTGATAATAGGAACTGACGGACGGCGTTGCAGAGCCGAGAATCACACTGGCATGATTCATATCCGCCCGCTTGATCGCCGTCTCTCTGGCATGATATTTCGGTATATTATCACTCTTATAGCTGCTCTCATGCTCTTCATCGATTACGATCAGTCCCAGATTGGAAAACGGTGCAAACAGTGCAGACCGGGGTCCGATCACAATGTCCACCTCGCCCTTCCGGATACGTTCGAACTGATCATACCGTTCTCCCTTGCTCATCCGGGAATTCAGGATCGTGATCCGTTCCCCAAAATGTCTGCGGAACCGCATTACTGTCTGGAATGTCAGGGATATTTCGGGAATCAGCATAATGACCTGTCTCCCCTCTGCCAGAACCACATCCATGGCATGCATATATACCTCTGTCTTTCCGCTGCCGGTCACCCCATGCAGCAGATAAGTCTGATAATGACCGGACTCATAATCCTGCCGAAAGGCATCGATCAGGCCCTGTTGTGCCGGATTCAGCTCCGGCTCCGGCTCGGTCAGATACCGCTTCGTACCCGCCTGGCGATACTGCGTCTCTGTCAGGATTTCTATGGTTCCCTCCGCTGCCAGCCGCTGAAAGGTTGCCGGACTGATATTCAACTTATTGCGTGCCAGCTCATACGGAACCGTTCCATGCTCTAACAGTGCCTCTGTCAGTCTTACCTTTGCTCCGTTATGCTTCCTCTGATACTCCAGAAGCCGGAGTCTGCCCTCTTCTGCATCCACGGCCAGCTGAACCGTCTTCTTCTCCACCGGCCGTACGGTCTCCTTTACCGGCATGACCGTCTTTAATGCCTGATACATGGTTGAGCCGTAGGTCTCCTTCATCCACTCTGCCAGCCGGATCAGCTGTCCTTCTACCGGGATCTGATTCTCTATGATCCGGTGTACCGGCTTGATCCGGTCTACATCATAGTTCGGCTCGTCACTGATCCCTATCACATATCCGGTCCGCATATGATTCCCTCTTCCGAACGGGATCTCCACCTGCATACCGACCGCGATTTTATCACACAAAGAAAAGGGCACTTCATACTGAAATGCCCGATCGATGGCTTCATGAGAAATATCGATTATTATATCCACATATTTTGCTGACATCCTCTTCCTCCAACACTTCCCGTATCAGCTCACGCTCATCCATGTGATACTTTACACCCTTTATCTCCTGATAATCTTCATGTCCCTTTCCGGCCAAAACGATAATATCGCCCGGCTGTGCATGCATGATCGCATACCGGAACGCTTCCTTCCGGTCTATGATCTCTATATACTTACCATCGGTTTTGGAAATACCGGTAATAATATCATTGATAATATCCTGCGGTTCCTCAAATCGTGGATTATCCGAAGTAATGATCGTAAAATCCGCAAGCTTGCCGGATACCTCACCCATCTCGTATCTGCGCACCTTGGATCGATTGCCTCCGCAGCCAAATACAGAGATCAGCCGGTTCGGATGATACTCCTTTAAGGTCTCCAGAATACTCTCCAGACTGACTGCATTATGTGCATAATCGATCAGAATGGTAAACTGATCCGAAATCGGCACCAGCTCCACACGTCCTCTGACACGAATGGTCTCTAAAACCTCCTGAATGTTCTTCTCCGGAACTCCCAGCTCATTTGCGATGGCAATGGCTGCCAGCGAGTTATAAATACTGAATTTTCCCGGAATATTTACCTTCATCTCGCCCCGGATCCGTCCGGTCAGCTGATACCGGATACCCAGATGCCCGTTTTCATGATACAGATGCCAGTCCCTTGCCTGATAATCGGCTGTGTCATGGACACCGTATGTAATCACCCGGCAGGTATGTCCCTTTAAGATTTCCTTGTAATTATCATCATCCTCGTTAAAAATACCGACCTTACACATCTGGAACAGCTTGCTCTTCCACATCCGGTATTCCTCAAAGCTTGCATGTTCATTCGGTCCGATGTGATCCTCGGAAAGATTTGTGAAAATACCATAATCAAAGTCGACACCTGCCACCCGGTCAAGCATTAATGCCTGAGAGGATACCTCCATTACCACGCTGTCCAGTCCGTTCTCCACCATCTCCTTTAAATATCTCTGCAATGCCAGGGATTCCGGTGTCGTCTGCGCGGCAGTAACGGTTCTGCTGCCGGTCTGTACCTCGATTGTACCGACCAGTCCGGTTTTATGACCGGTCTTTTCCAGCATGGACTGTATCATATACGTCGTAGTGGTCTTGCCCTTGGTTCCGGTAATACCGATCACCTTTAACTGCTTCGACGGCTCTCCGTAGAAATAAGAAGACATGACTCCCATCGCATACCGGGAGCTCGGCACCTGAATCACGGTTACCGTCTCCGGCACCTCAACCGGCTGCTCTACCACCAGGACAGAGGCACCCTTTTCTGCCACCTCTCCGGCAAAGGAATGTCCGTCCCGGACACTGCCGCTGATACAGAAAAACAAATATCCCGCCTGTACCTTTCTGGAATCATTCTCCACTTCTGCTACTTCTGTATCCAGACTTCCCTGAAGCAACTGATAATCCAGGGAAGAAACTAACTCCGCTAACTTCATATGTCTGACCCTCCTTACAAACGATAAGGAAAAGGAAAGGAGCTCTTAACAGCTCCTCTCATTCATTCCTTAATTCTCATCTTCTTCATCGCCGACAATCTTAACCTTGCCACTGTAAAGCTCTTCTACAGCCAGAGATAACGGCTTCTTACCCTTGGATTCTACCAAAGGCTCAGACCCTGCAATAATCTGACGTGCCCGCTTTGCACATGCTAACACGATGGAATAACGGCTCTGAACAACCGGCTGCTCGCCCGGCTCTACCTCACTGTTAACAACTGCCATTAAGTCAGTATAGGATGGATGTATCATAATAAACTCCTTTCTTACAGAGCCTTAAGCTCTGCCTTCATCTGTTTCATAAATTCTTTATTTTCTTCAATCATGCAGCCCCGTGCCACAATGACAGAATTTACATCTTTTACACACTGATCCAGATCATCATTTACGACTATATACTCGTATGATTCCATATTGGCGGATTCTTCTACGGCTCTCTGCATCCGCTTCTCGATCACGGCCGCTTCTTCCGTGCCGCGTCCGACCAGACGGTTCCGAAGCTCTGCTGCACTCGGTGCTGTCAGGAAGATTAAGATTGCATCCGGATACTGCTCCTTGATATTCATGGCACCCTGTACCTCAATCTCAAGAATTACATTATGTCCTGCTGCCAGCTCCTTTTCCACAAAGGCACGCGGTGTTCCATAATAATTCTCCACATAAACCGCCCATTCAATAAACCCGTTATAATCAATCAGATTCATGAAATCTTCCTTGGTCTTAAAATAATATTCTCTGCCGTCTACTTCTCCTTCCCGTGGTGCTCTGGTCGTTGCCGAAATAGACAGACTGTATCCGTAATCCTGAACCAGTCGTTTTACTACGGTTCCTTTTCCAACACCGGAGAATCCGGATATTACGATTAAAAATCCCTTTTTGTCCATATGCTCACCTGGCCTTATTCAATATTCTGAATCTGTTCCCGGACCTTCTCAATCTCGGTCTTTAAATCTATTGCTGTATTAGAAATATCCAGGGAATTTGCCTTCGACAGAATCGTATTCGCCTCCCGGTTCATCTCCTGTGCTATGAAATCCAGCTTCCGTCCGACGCTTCCGCCACCGGATAGAATCTCTTTCGTGCTGTTGATATGACTTCTCAACCGGACAGTCTCTTCATCCACACAGATCTTATCCGCATAGATCACCACCTCAGCCGCTATTCTGGACTCATCTATATTACTGCCGTCTAACAGCTCCTGCACCTTGGCCTCCAGCTTCTCCCGATACTGCTGCACCAGCTTCGGTGACTCCTGCTCAATATGATCTACCATATCCAGCATACCGTTTAACTTGCCGATCAGATCCTCCTTCAGATGTTCTCCTTCGACCTGTCTGGTCTGGACAAATTTCTCTGCTGCCTTCCGGATCCCGGCCTCCAGGATTTCCCAGAGTGCATCCTCATCTACGGTCTGTTCCTCTCTGGTCAGCACATCCGGCATTCCTGCCAATCTCGTAACCGTAATATCATCCCGTACTCCGAATTCAGACTCTATCTGTCTCAAATAATCCAGATATGTCTTTGCTATCTCCGGATTATATTTAATGCACACATCCGATTCCCGGTAATCCTCATATGTGATAAAGATATCAACCTTTCCCCGGTTAATATACTCTTTCAGTAAGGTTCGGATCCCTGCCTCAAAAAAATTCAGCTTCTTCGGCATCTTAATACTGAACTCACTGTATCTGTGATTAACAGCCTTCATCTCGACTATTAACTTATATCCTTCTGTCACCGTTTCGCTTCTTCCGAAGCCGGTCATGCTGCGAATCATAACTCTCACCTTTTCTTATGTTTCTTACAATCCAATCTATTATAAAGTAATCTACCTGCAAAAGTCAATGGTCAACCTCTTTTATTCCGCGGATATCCGGAGAAATACTCATGGAGTAATTTGTATGATAGATTACAAATCCGGGTGCCCCACCCGGTGTCTTCTTCAGATTGGAACGTCTGGTATAATCAATCTCCACCTTAGAACCGCTCCTTGCCGATGAATAGTAAGCGGCCAGCCTTGCAGCTTCTTCATAGGTACGATCCGGAAGTTCCTGCTGCCCTTCCGTCTTTACGATCACATGGGAGCCCGGTGCCTGCTTGGCATGGAACCAGAGATCATTGCCATTTGCGACCTTAAAGGTCAGTTCCTCATTCTGATAGTTATTCTTGCCCACATACATATGGAATCCATCGGAGGATATATAATGCAGCGGTTTACTCTTCTCCTGCTTCTCTTTTTTCCGTCCGCCGCCCTTTTGCTTGATATAGCCGTAATCTGTCAGTTCCCGCTTAATATCAGCCAGATCCGATTCCTCCTGTGCCAAATCCAGTGCTGTCTGGATGGATCTTAAATGTTCTAACTCCCGGCCGGTCTCCTTTACCTGCTCTGTCAGTGCCTCATAGGTACGCTTCAGTTTATTATATCTGGCAAAGTAACGTTTGGAATTCTCTCCCGGTGTCAGCAGTGGATCTAACGGTATCGTAATCTCCTCATTGGTATAATAATTCAATGCCCGAAATTCTTTCGCCTCCGGCTCGATTCCATAGCCATAGGTGTTGATCAATTCTCCATAGACACGGTACTTATCCCGTTTCTCCGTGCTCTTTAACTGACTGCACTGCAGATCGTATTTCTTTGCGGTCCGTTCGATCGCATTACTTACGATTTTTCTTAAATCGGAAGACTTCTGCCGGATCCGGCTGTAGCTGTTCCTTGCCGCATAGTAAGTCTGCAGAACAGTTGATATGGAAGCTTCCTTTTCACATACATAGTCCGCATACATCGTCAGCGGAATGCTGCAAAACTCGACCGGAACTCCCTGCTTGTCATAATAGATTGCCGGATCAAATATCTCCTGCTGCAGCTGACCCCTGAATTTCTCCAGCTCCTGCCATAGTCCATCCGCATTCTCCTCTGTCAGACTGGCAGTGCTCTGATTTCCATCCAGATCTGCCCGGTAGCAGAGCTCATTGGCAACCACCGGACTTACTCCGGTTAATGATGTGTAGATCATCTTCGTAAGATTTAACGGCTTCGTCAGCATCTGACTCCGGTAATAAGCTTCCGTCAGTTCCAGTGGACTGATTTTCTCCTGATTCGGCGGATACTCATAGCTTCTTCCCGGAAGCACCTCACGCACGGAGCTCATCTGTGCTCCTACCCGCTTAATACTGTCAATGATCGTACCCTGATCATCACAGAAAATGATGTTACTGTGTTTTCCCATGATCTCTATGATCAATTTCTTGGTACAAAGGTCTCCCAGCTCATCCAGATGCTCAATGGAAAATTCCACGATCCGTTCAAAACCGGGCTGTCTGATATCCACGATCCTTCCGTTTCCGATATGCTTTCGTAACAGCATACAGAAATTCGGTGCCGTCATTGGATTATTCCTGCTCTCGGTTGTCAGATATACAAGCGGAAGTGCCGCACTGGCCGATAACAGCAGCCGGTAATTTCCCTGCGGGGTCTTTAGCACCAGATTCAGTTCATCCGGCTCCGGCTGATAGATCTTATAGATTCTGCCGTTCAGTATGTGCTCCTTCAATTCCTTTATTATATTTGCAATTACAATTCCATCGAATGCCATTCTTTCTCACCTTATCTACCGTCATTTCCTTCAAGCGAAAAAACGGTGCAGGCCCTGAAACTACCTGATAGTATCGCCGCCCGCACCGCACTATTCTTATGATTCCCGCTGCCTATAGGCTGCTATTGCATCTATACGCAGTTATATAACTCCTGATATTTCTCTGCGGACTTCTGCCATGAATAATCTGCCTGCATTGCCCGTTCCATAATACCATACCAACTCTGCTTATCGTTATAATAAACCTCCTTGGCATAATTGATCGTATTCAGCATCTCGTGTGCATTATAATTCCGGAAGCTGAATCCGTTACCGGTCTTCTCATACTCATTGTATGGCTGTACCGTATCCTTCAGACCACCTGTCTCACGAACAAGCGGAACCGTACCGTAACGCAGTGCCATCAGCTGTGTCAGACCACATGGTTCAAATCTGGATGGTACCAGCATCACATCACAGCCGGCATACATCTTATGAGACCGTTCATCGGAATAGTAAATATTCGCAGATACCTTATATGGATGAATACCCTGATAATACCGGAACATATCCTCATATCTCTGCTCACCGGTTCCCAGTACAACAAACTGTACACCGTCCTGGCAGATCTCATTCATCACACAATCAACCAGATCCAGACCCTTCTGATCGGTCAGTCGGGAAATAATACCGATCACAAACTGCTTATCATCAACCGGAAGACCAAACTCTTCCTGCATCTTACGCTTGTTCTCTGCCTTTGCCTTCTTATATGCTTTCAGAGAGTAGTTCTTATAAATCATCGGATCCCGTTCCGGATTATATACATCATAATCAATTCCGTTTACAATGCCCCATAAATCATTGTGTCTTGCGGAAAGCAGTCCTTCCAGGCCTTCTCCATATTCCTGTGTCTGGATCTCTCCGGCATACGTATTACTGACGGTTGTGATCTTATCTGCATAGACTAATCCGCCCTTTAGCATACTGGCATCTTTCTTAAACTCCAGCTTATCCGGCGTAAAAACATAGGACGGAAGCCCAGAAATTGCCTGAATCGTCTTGATATCCCAGTTTCCCTGGAACTTCAGGTTATGGATCGTCATGATAGACTTAATGCCCTGATAGAACGGATTACTTGCAAACAGGGTCTTTAAATATACCGGCACCAGTCCTGACTGCCAGTCATGACAATGAATGATGTCCGGGCGGAAGCCGATCACCGGCAGAATCGATAATGCTGCTTTGGAAAAAAATGTAAACTTCTCAATATCCCATTTCACATCACCATATGGT
>CABQJA010000023.1 GCA_902464345.1 uncultured Clostridium sp. | reverse complement strand
TACTGTATCTTTATTTCATTTAGGTCTTTTTGCAAGCGACATTCCCGCCTTTTTTATTATTTTTTGACAGTAACCGCTTTTTACTTCCTTGTCTTCTGACACTATCTTTTCAGAGCAGCTTGAAGCCGCTACCGGACAGATTGATTACACTATAACAATACCTATCTGAACCTGGAACTGCAGGTTGAAAATGAAGGAATTTGGCCGAGCTTCGCTCTCACAACATCCAGCCTTAGAGAATCCGAGGTCACATTTTGCGACCTCAGACCATCTGTAATATGTAGTTTGCATATATCCCCTACTTACCGGATATCCTATCCCTACAATCCGAAGCTCTTTACGATCTTCCGGAACTCCGGACAGCCAGCAAATGCTTCTAATACACTCTTCCTGCTTTCACCCCGGTTCAGACGACCTACCCAGTAGTTCAAGCCTCCTCGATCTGCTTCTCGTCCCATAAAGGTCCGATAGAGCACCTTTACATAGGCTGTATTATTTAACTTCTTATTCGTGAATTCCGGTGCAAAGAAGAACTGCTCTGCCACCTGTACCGGCGTCTTACGTCTTGCATTGATCTCTGCAGTCCAGTATTTTAATCCTGCGATTTCCGGATTTCTTTCCAATGCCTTTGTATAAATGCGTGCTACATATGCTTCGGTTTTCGTATAATTGCGTACTGTGATTTTACAGGTTGCCTTCTTACCGCTGCCATCCTTTGCAGTACAGGTAATAGTGGCTGTTCCAACACCTCTTGCCGTCACTTTACCTCCGGATGTAACCGTTGCCACACCCGTATTAGAAGACTTCCAGGTAACTGCCCGATTGCTTGCGTTTGTCGGTGTAACCGTTGCTTTTAGTGTCAATGCATCACCTTTGACCAGCGTTGCACCGGTTTTATTCAGTTTGATGCCGGTTACTTTCACAACTGTCGGTGCCGGGTTCGTCACCGTCACTCTGCAGGTTGCCTTTTTGCCACTTCCATCCTTTGCAGTACAGGTAATGGTAGCTGTTCCTGCTGCCTTTGCGGTTATCTTTCCACCGGATGTAACCGTTGCCACTGTTTTATTGGAAGAGCTCCATGATACGGTTTTGTTACTTGCATTTGTCGGAGACACTGTTGCAGATAACTGCAATGTTTTCCCTTTCACAAGACCGGCACTGGTCTTATTTAATGTTATTTTTGAGACCTTTACCACCGATGGTGCCGGTGGATTCGGTGCCGGTGCGTCCGGATTCGCTGTCTTTTCTATAGAGAATAACTGTGCCTTATTTCCGTTACTTCTACACATCTGAACATTGCTTCCTTCACCCTGCTCAGAGTTTGCAATATCAAGAATGCACTCCGAGCACTGTGACTGCAGCTGACAGGTACCGGTGTTTCCATATAGATACCAATGCTGAGCAGGATGCCCCCAATATCCATAAGTCTGTACATTAATTCCGGATACAGTCCCTGCGCCCTGCACATCCAGTACATTTCCATCCAGACAATTGTAAATAACATAAGCTCCATCACTTCGACGAACGAAATGCCAGATCTGACGTCTGATATTATCACAGTTTCCTTTACTGCGGATAGATACATTGCTGGAGTCATTCGTCAAAACCTTACTTGCCAGATTGCTGTAAATATAGGCATAGAAATCATCTCCCACATTTGCCGGGTTATCCGGCAGGATTATGGATGCATTGACCTGATCTATGCTGAATGACTGCGCCTGATAGCCGTTATATGCACACATCTGAATATTAGTCCCATCCTCTTTTCCGGAGTTCGCCACATCCAGAACGCATTCCGTGCATTGCGCCCTCAACCGGTAGTTTCCATAACTACCATAAACAAACCATCGCTGTGCAGGGTGTCCCCAGTAACCTAATGTCTGTACATTTGCACCGGAACCGGTTCCCGCTCCTTCTACCTCTAACACATTTCCGTCCAGACAGCTGTAGATAATATAAGAGCCATCACTCTGGCGAACGAAGTTCCAGATCTGACGTTTAATTGCCTCCCGGCTGTCACCATAACTGCGGATAGATACATTTCTGGAATCATTGGTCAATGGCTTCTCTGCCAGATTACTACGAATATAGGCATAGAAGTTATCTCCCAAATAGACCGGGGTATCAGAGCTCACGCCACCGCGATTGATCAGGATGGTACACATTTTATTGGCGCTTCCTGCTCCATAGTTCCATACACGTTCATCAATATCCCTTGTATGACCAGTTACAATTGGAACACCATTGCTATTATATCCAATACAAATGGTTGCATGCCCCCAATAATTCTTTCCCTTCCACTCATAAATAACCGGATTGCCGGGATAGATTTGATCTGCAGTCGGATTTTCAATTACCTGATATCCCCTTGCCTGCATTGCTCTTACAAAACTGGGAACTCCTACCCAGGAACTGGTATATGGCTGCCAGTCACCACCAAGCTCAAGGCCACCGGCCCTCAAACATTGGGATACGAAATTCATACAGTCACCACCGGATCCTGTATAATCGTTATAAGCGGGATTTCTCCTTGATCCACCCCATTGTCTTGCATATGCAGTGGCACTTGCAGAATCATACCCACTTGCTGATACCTTCGTCGCAGGCGTCAGAATCCCTGTACTTGTCAGTACCACTGCAAGTGCTATCAGAATTCCAAGCCATCGTTTTCTGTTTCTTACTTTCTGCTTCATAATTTGTCTCCTCCTTTTCTATTTGTTTTCTCTATCCATCATTTATTGTAATCATTTCTCCGGATTTTAGGTCTTTTCACACAAGACATTTCCGTCATTCTCTCGCAACAGACCCAACCAGTTCCGTCTTCTTCAGTCCGTATATTTCCGAAAAATAACAGATTTCATTATTTACCACGTCTGCAGAATAGATTCCCTTTTCCAGACAATATTTCACGATCTGATCCGTCAGGCTTCCTTCCTCAAAATGATATCCCGCCAGATAAAGCAGCTGTTCTGCCTCCCGAATGCTAAGTCCCAATGCCAGACAATATGCCATTGCAGTTGTCTTATATGGCTTATATTGATCGGTTGCATGTTTTAACTTATTGTGGACCCTGCGGTCAATACTGCCCCGTTGATAAATACTGCATTCCTTAAGAAACTGCTTTTTATCCAACATTTCCTGCATCCGTGTTAATACATATTTTCGGAAATTCATCTTCGGTTTCTGTACATAATGTTCATCCAGATATGCCTGTATTTCGCTTTCGATGTTTGTCACTCATTTTCATCCCCTTCCGCTTCCTCTCTTGTCAGGTATTGTAGAATATGCTAAACTTAATTTACTTTTGTCGTTGCAAATGCTACATGTGAACCGTTGATCTGTCTCTAAAATAGCCTTTACGGCGACCGATAGCTAGATTACGAAGCATTACAGAACACTTAGTAATACGGGAATTGGGGGAATGTTTATGAATTTTCGCAACGCAGTATCTGATACTGTTCCATCGGTAGAAACGATTTGTACGAATGTACTGAAGATGAATCCTTTTTCATATGATTTAGGGAAACCGTCAAACCGGACTATGGCATATTCATTATTCTTTTTTGCAGAATGCCTGACACCGGATTCCTCGGAAGAGGAGATTCTTGCACAGTCCATATTTACAGATGATTTTATTCACAGGCTATCTCATATTGATCTGACACGTGACACGCAATATGAGAATCCGCTGCTTTACTACATAATTCACCGTACGGAACCGTTTCCGACGAGCAGTAAATACAGCCAGTTTCTATCGAATTTATTTCAGAAAAATTATTCCGGCAAGAATCAGCCGAAACAGATTCGGATGTTACTGAACTCCATAGACTCCAAAAAATTGTCGCTTCGAATAGACAATCTGATTCAGAATCAATCTACCGCACATTCTTCGGAAATAGACATCCCGGAAATCACAGAAATCTTAGATCACTATCTGAAAGACCTTACCCTTGCAGAACCCGCACTCACATATATTTTTGCAGAATGTAAAGCAGACAGTATCAGCACCAGACTGGCACTTGTTCTTTTATACAGTTTGTTCAATGAGACTAGTTTTCACGATTATATGACTGCTAATCTTTTATGCGATACCACCTTAACTCCGGAATATCCGACATCGGAACCGGAAGCTTCGATCAACATCGGTTCTGATCGGGATATCACCCTTTCAAAGAAGTACCGCAGACTGCATACCGGCTATCACGTTGTAACGATTACCCTAATCTGCCTGACAGCACTGCAGATGGTTCTGCTTATTATGCCATTCGCCAATGCCTATACATGGGAGTCTTATCATCCGGAAAGCTTCGCTTTCCTGCTTTTCATGTTATTAATATCACTGGCACTTTTTTCTCTGCGAAAGATTCCCTTTTCCCTCGCTAAAAAATCTGCCGAGTACCGGTTACAGCTATTGCCGGAGGAAGAATTCTTACTGAATGATGCCACCTCCCGCTATCACCGCTTTCAGGCAAATAGCCAGCATTTTAAAACTTATGATCTAAAGCGAAAAATCTGCATTTTTTCAGAAGGACTGCTCTGGCTGATTTTTATCGGCCTGGGTCTGATTTTCCACAGCCTGCCATTATTCATTGCAGGAGCCGCACTGTCTCTGGTTATTTATCTGGAATGCGATCATCTCCTGAATCGCCAATATGCAGTTCATTATGATAAACAACATCCCTTACATACTGACGATCCGGCTAAAAAGGGAACCGTTGCTTCCGGTGAAGGAAAGATTTACAGTTGGGACTATGATGTGGCAACTGATTCGTTTCATCATCATGGATTTACTCAGCTTCCGAACTGTTCCGCTGATTGTATCCGGTATATTTTCTATGCCCGGATCGATCGATATCAATATCAGTGGACAATTGCCGGTATCGTCCTGACAACTCTGACAGCATTTACAATTATTATTGGAATCCTGCAGTTTATGCTTCCAATCTCCGATTTCATCCGTATTCCAAATCAGAATTGGTTTCTATTTTTCTGCCTGATTCTTTTGATTACAACCGGAATTTATTATATAATTCTCTTGTCACGCACAGAGGAACGCTTCCGGAACCAGGCTCGCCTGGCCTATTACTGCAGTGATGCACCGCTTTCAGATCAGTTTCTGAAAGCAGCATTTCTCTCATTATACGAACGTGGAATTATCAAAAATGTAGATATTGGTCATGGCGTTTATAGCTATGATTGTGTCATGTTTGAGAATGGAAAACAGATTACAGATCTCCGGGAAGATGATCGTATGATTGTTATACATCGTTATTACGATGCCATCCGACGCATCTCCCTTGATTTTCTATTCTTTACAATTGCCTATGTTTGCTTCTTTGTCTGGCATTTAGGTATTACTTCTGCCCTTTGGGGCCTGCCGGGCATTGTGATTATATATTTCGTGTTTGCATTTTACCTATTCCCAAGATGGGATGAGGCCCTTATGAAACATAAGATTCGAAAATATACACTGTGAGCTGCAATATAATGATTTTACTCACCGATATATCATGTCAAGTACTGTAAGGAGAATCCGTTGTCATGTCTACCCACAACAAAAAATCCCCTCAGATTCCTTCTGAGGGGCATACTATACTCTATAAACTATTAATTATTGTTGTCTTTATTTTTGCCATGCAATTCTGTGATTCTTTCTGTACAGAACTTTTCAGTAAGCTCCAATCACTCTATACAACAGACTTCCTGATCATAGGACGTGGGATGACAAGTCAGAATGCACTTGCCTATTTAAGTATGGTGAATTTCCCGTTTTTGATCGTGTCCTGGCTGGCACCGCTCGGTCGGATTTTAATTGACAGATGGGGTAGGAATCTTATTTATCTTCTGAATATCTGCTGTATGATTCTGGGTTGTATCGTATGCTTCTTTGCTCCAAACCTGATTATTTTTCTGTTTGGAAATGCGATTCTTACCTTCAGCTATTCCCTGGACATTCAGTATATCTATATCGTAGACGAAGTATCACCGGGACATCGTGCCACCATCCGGGGCATTACCAGTGGTATTTCTGCCCTTGCATCTATCCTGCTGCCGATTGTCCGGGGACTTCTGATCACACAGCTGGACCTTTCATGGAAATATATGTATATTACGACTATCGGTTTCTGTATCCTGTTACTGCTGGCATCTCTTCTGCTGCTTCGTAAATTAACCGGCCCACAGCCAACCGATTGCTACACGCATTCTCCGGCATTCACATCAACCGGTAAATCATCTCTGCTCCGCCGTCTTAAGAACTTTCTGGTTCATCTGCATACTTTGCCTAAGTTCCGCCAGATTGCTCTGCCACTGGCATTCGCCGGTGTTGCGACCGCCGGAATCAGCTTCTACAACGAGCCACTCCTCGCCTTCAGCAGCCGAAATGAGCTATCAGTTGATACAATCCTGATCATCCAGCCAATCGTATTACTGGTTATGTCTGTAATCTATGGTTTTCTCGCCGATCATGGGAATCGCCGATTGGTTCTGGCTAGCTGTGCAGCCGTATCCGGCATCTCTCTGGTCTGCTTCTGCGTCATTGCAGAAACCGGCACCGGTGTACTGCTACCCGGTATCTGCTGGGGTCTCATGTATAGCAGCTATTATTCACTGGTCAATCTCCTGCAGTTGATGATTATTGAACTGGCGCCTTCAGATGCTACCGGTAAATTCTCAGCCGCGTCTATAATCATCTACGGATTGGGGGATGCCATCGGCCTTCTTCTGACCAGCCTCCTGACCGGAGTCCTTGGTATGACTGTATCAAAACTGGTCACAGCTTTACCGTTTCTTCTGATTACGCTCCTACTGCTCCTTTTATATCCCCCTACTCCTCGATCAGCTCCCGGTACACATCCCGCTTGCTGATCCCGCGGTCTGCTGCCACCTGTTTCATAGCCGCCTTTTTATCCATGCCCTGCTCCATATAGTAGGTCACATGCTCCGGAATGCTCATCGTCTCCCATTGTTTCCGTTCCTCTTCTTCCAGCGCCTCGAAGCTCACGCCCTCCATAACCAGCACACATTCTCCCTTTGGTTCCTGTGCCGTATAATATTCTACAGCCTCATGCAATGTGGTCTGAAAGACAGTCTCATGCTTTTTCGTCAGCTCCCGGCAGACAGTCAGTCTGCGGTTACCCAGTGTCTCTGCCAGCTCCTGCAGCGTCCGCACCAGGCGATGCGGTGCCTCATAGAGCACAATCGTCCGCGTCTCTGTCTTCAGCTCTTCCAGCACCCGGCTCCGTTCTTTCTTATCCGTTGGCAGAAATGCTTCAAAGCAGAATCGTCTCGTCGGCAGTCCACTGATCACAAGTGCATTCACGCAGGCACATGCCCCCGGCAGAGAAGTCACCGTAATCCCGGCCTCATGGCACTGTCTGACCAGCTCCTCACCCGGATCAGAGATTCCCGGTGTTCCGGCATCCGTAATCACCGCTATATTCTTGCCCTCCTGCAGGTATCCTACCAGCACGCGTGCCTTGTCATACTTATTATATTCATGATAGCTGGTCATCGGCGTATGGATATCGAAATGGTTCAACAGCTTAATACTGTTCCTTGTATCCTCTGCCGCAATCAGATCAACCTCCTGCAGCACCCGGATTGCCCGGTACGTCATGTCCTCCAGATTTCCGATCGGTGTTGCACACAGATATAATGTTCCTGCCATGTTATTGCTCCTTTTCCTGCGATATCAACCGTTTACTTTCACCTTATACTTATGTCGCAATGTCTTCATACTCCAGTCATCATACCCTACAATACCATCCTTTTGCAAGCGTCCAAGCACAATGCCGGGATCCCTTCCTATTTCATTTGCAAACTCTCGAATTGTCTGGAGATCAAATTTTTTCTTTTCCACAAACTTCCGGTACTCTTCCGGCGGAATCAGACAATCCTCTGCATACCGATCCGCCGCATCCTCTTTTTCACTGTTTTCTCCTTCAAATGAAATACCATAATCTCCATTTATAATATGCCCTATTTCGTGAAACAGCGTAAACCAGAAAGTATCTGCGTTTAACCGCCTGTCATTTACCATAAGCAGGACATGATTTCCTATTTTTTTTGTAGCACCATTGGTTTTGGATCCGGATATATTCGGCAATATAACAAATATTACCCCGGCCTCCCGAAATACGGTCTGAATCTGATTATAAAAACCGGTATGATTCTCTGTCAGCGATAAGGCATATTGAACTGCCTCTTCAAATTTCTTTTTATTAAATCTGGGCACCTGTTCTCCCAATGCCTGATTCACAGCAATCTGCACCATTGCATTTGCTTTTACCGTATTAGCCTCTGTCAGCTCCTTTGCACTTCGGAAGCTAACCGCCATATCTTTTTGCGTTAATACAGAAAGTGTAGCCACTTTTAAAAACTCACGTACACATTTTATCTGCTCATCCTTCTGTCTTGGTAAATCCGGTAAATGATAATTCTCTCTGAAATATTTATATTCCAAATATTCAAAGACTCTTCGTTCCTCTGTAAGTTCTTCTGCTGATTTAAACTCGGCAATTCTGGTATCGTATGCATTTTGAAGATTTAACCAATAATATATACTGGTTCCCAGCATTCTGGATAGTTTCATCGCAATATCTATAGAAATGCTCTGTTCTCCTCTGACCAGCAGGCTTAAATTCTTCGGTGTTGTTCCTAAGCGCTTCGCAAAATCCTCCTGTGTAAGCCCGCTGTCATCAACAATTTCCTTTATATAATATCCCGGATGAACCGCAATTGTATCATTATATTCTACATAATTACTCATAATGCTTACTCACCTCCATAATTTCCACAATCCTCACCACTTCTGCTATTTCATCTATATTACATGGATTATATGGATTCTGATTCTCATCCAACGGCTCTAATATAATTCTCCACGCATCTCGTCTGGATTTCACATCAATTGCAAAATAAATAATCTGCTTGCTACCTTCAAACTGGTACATTGCCGTTCAATCTTGTCTGTTGCATAAATAACCCTCAATACACTCCTCCATAATAAAAATTACCCATCGAGTAATTTTATATTATCACTGTATGCACTGATATGCAACAAATATTTTACATATTTCTTTCCTGCACCCCATATATCCCACGCACTTCATCCGTATACACGCCCTTTTCCCGATAGAAGTATATAAAAAGAGCCGCGCTTTAATTCACGACTCTTCAATACATTAAATATAAAATGATACTTCTTTTTGACCTTGTGTAGCCTTTTTCTTATGCTGAATATTTCTTGGTGCATTCTTTATCTGTTCCAAAATTATTTCTGCTTCTTTATCCAACTGAGCAACGGACATTTTCCGATACTGCTCAGGGATTCTGAATTCATCATTTTCCATTACCATCATTATCCGTTACCTCCTTAATTACTATTTCAAAATTTTCCTGCATCTCCTGAAGTGTAATAAATCTTGCTTCATAATCATTATAGCCTTGATTTAGTTTCTTCGCAACTAAGAGGTTATAGTAATTTTCATTCAATTCCTCTTCCGCTGAATAAAGAAAAACCGTTCCATCATGACAAATAATCACCCCAATATTATATCCATTTTCAAAATTAGCATTAAAATCCGGAATACTGGGTGGAAAACTACTTGGATGTGTATGGATTGTTAGCAATCTTTTTGTCGGATTGTTTTTATAATCTGCAACTATTTTTTTAGTTTTATCGGAATATACAATTTCTTTAGCTGTTTCTGCATTTAATTCTTCCGCAACTATCGTCAATGTATCAAGATCAATCCAATACATGTCTTCATACTCGGTTCCTGCTCTATGATCTAACATCTTTTTAGCCAGTTGATAAACCAAACGATTTAATTCTTTTGAATCAGACAGCAGGTCAAATTTCTTTCTATAAGCTCCACTATTAATATACCCATTATTAATTTGTGTAGATTTATTACGTCCTATACGTTGATATTCTATTTCATTTCTTATCATACGGCTCTTTGATTTTTATTCTTATAGCAGACCCCTCTCTTACTAAATTCTCCGTTCTATGATTTATCATACCATTCTTTTACGTATAGTTCAATATTTTTTTACATTTTTATTTTCCTGTTTCCCATATATCCCGCGCACTTCATCCGTATACACGCCCTTTTCCCGATACACGATCAGCGGCGGCTCCACCTTGATCCGTGACCGTCCGCCACGCACCGCTTCCACCATGACCATGCCCGGCTCCTTGTCCACATAGGACTGGATCATGCGCATCCGCTTCGGCTCCATCTTATACTGCATCAGCACACTGAAAATCTCCGCCAGTCGAAACGGCTTATGGATCATAAAGAAACTGCCACCCGGTTTCACCAGATAGGCGGCTGCCTTCACCACATCCTCCAGATTGCAGAGAATCTCATGCCGTGCAATATTTTTCGGCTCATATGCATTCTGCAGGCCATGCTGATTTGTCATATATGGAGGGTTCGATGTGATGACATCAAAAGAAGCTGCAGAAAACAATCCTGCGGCTTCTTTAATATCACCCTTTTTAATTGCAATTCGGTCAGACAGTCCGTTCAGGCGCACACTGCGCTCTGCCATTTCCGCACTCTCTGTCTGTATTTCCAGTCCGGTAATATGTGCAGCCTCTGTCTTTGCAGCCAGGAGAATCGGAATAATCCCGGTTCCGGTTCCCAGATCAAGAATCCGATTCCCACACTTGACTTTCTCTTTCACGAATTCTGATAGAAACACCGCATCCACACCGAAGCAGAACCGCTTCGGATCCTGAATGATCCGGTAACCCTTGCACTGCAGGTCATCCAGTCGTTCTCCTGCATGCACCAGAGTCTCCACCTGCACATCCTCATTCATCAACTCAGCATGTGCCGGCTCTATCTTATTTTCCATCGTACTCTCATCCTGTCTGAGCTTCATCTGCTGCCCATCGCCCACCTCTGAATGAATCTGTCCTAATCATCCAGCTTGGACTTACCTTCCTTCTTTTCCTGTTTCTCCAGCTCTTCTAATTCCTTCATTTCCTCTGCGCTGACTCTGGATTTATCACGCCGCCGCTTCGGCTTGAACCGCAGCTCATCTACCTTGAAATCCAGAACCTCCTTCTCACCGGCATCATTGGTGACTACCACCTTCACCATCTGGCGCAGTACATTCGTACCGGTTACCTCACCCTTCTGACCGGTCGGTGTCTTCACATAATCACCGATATTCGGCATCCGGTCATTCAGATACTCATAAGTCTGCTCCTCATAGCTCAGGCAACACATCAGACGTCCGCAGACACCGGAAATCTTAGTCGGATTCAGAGAAAGGCTCTGCTCCTTTGCCATCTTGATCGATACCGGTACGAAATCCGACAAATGACTGTGGCAGCATAGCTCACGTCCGCAGATACCGATACCACCTACGATCTTGGTCTCATCCCGCACACCGATCTGCCGCAGCTCGATCCGTGTCTTAAACACAGCCGCCAGATCCTTAACCAGCTCCCGGAAATCGATTCGGCCGTCTGCTGTAAAATAAAACAGCACCTTATTGTTATCAAAGGTATACTCTGCCTCGATCAGCTTCATTGCCAGCTTATGCTTCGCAATCTTCTGCAGGCAGATATTAAATGCTTCCTTGCTCTTTTCCTTATTCCGTCTGTCGCGCTCCGCATCTGCCTCCGTCGCTTTCCGGATAATCGGCTTGATCGGAGTCTGGAGACTCTTCTCATCAAAGGAATATCTGCCCCGGACCACCTTGCCGTACTCCATGCCTCTGGCGGTCTCCACAATTACGAAATCTCCCGGCTCTACCTGTATATCTAACGGATTAAAGGAATAGATCTTACCATTTTCCCGAAATCTAACTCCGATTACTTCTATCATTCTGATTCTCCTTTATTGTTAACAGCAGAAGCTCCATTGCTATGTCGAAGTTTACATTCGCTTCTAGCCGTACCTTAACCTTATCCAGTGCCTTCAGCACATTCTCAATACCTTCATAAGAAATATAATTGGCCTGCTGCTTTAAGGTCGCATACTCTTCCTTGAACAGCAGCTTATCCGGCGATCCGGACACCTTTAACATCAGAATATCCCGGTACCACATCATCATGATATCCAGATAATCATAAATATCTAATTTATACTTGGACATCTTCTTCACCGCATCGATCAGATCGTAGATCTCCATGCGATTGATATCCTTCAGAATCTGCACACAATCATGCTTGATCTCATTATACTCCTCCGAGGTAGCCAGTCGAACGGCCTTCCCCAGATTGCCGAATGCAAATCCGACACAGAACTTGGCCTTTGCCTGCGGAACCCCCATTCTGGATAAATACTCCATCATGTCCAGCTCGCCTACCGGCTTCAGGTTCAGTGTAATGCACCGCGACAGGATCGTCGGCAGCATCTTGTCCAGATTATTGGTCAACAGCATAATGACCGCATACTCCGGCGGTTCCTCAATCGTCTTTAACAATGCATTCTGCGCCTGCGGATTCATCAGCTCCGCCTCCGGAATAATATAAATCTTATACCGGCTGCTGTATGGTTTGATAATAATATCATTATTAACCTGCTCACGAATATCATCTACCGAGATCACAGTCGGCTTCTCATGTGTTACCCAGATAATATCCGGCTGGTTTCCACTGTCACACTGGATGCAGGAGCGACAGGTCCCACAAGGATCCGTACCACCGGCCTCACATTGCAGTGTCTTGGCAAACAGTCCTGCCAGCATCTTCTTTCCGGTGCCCTTCTCCCCATGGATCAGATAAGCATGTGCCACTTTTCCCTGCTCAATACTGCTCTTGAAATGCCCTATAATACTCTCATGTCCTACTACATCACGAAATGTCGTCATGGCATACACCCTCTTTCTGTTACGTCAAAATGTCGATCAGCATTCCCCGTATCTCATCAATTAACCGAAGAATCTCCAGATGATCCTTCTCCTCTGACAGCAATGCCTCTGCCAGTTTATCCAAATCTTCATCTACCTGATGAATGATTCCATATACCCGGTGTCTTCCCTTCCGATCCAGAAAGTTCTCTCTGGAAAATGTATGGGAATGGGTCGTAATTTCATTCATAAATTCCTTAATCTTCGCCCGATACCGCTTCATGTCCCGGATATCCTTCCGCCTGGCGATCCTCTGCCCCTCGGACTCGATCTCCTTCATCAGGCCCTCCAGCTTCGCCTGAAGCTCACTCTCCTGAAGGTGACTGACCAGAGTAAATTTGAAATCATCATTTCCGGTATTCTTTACTGCCTCTGTGGCATCGATCTGTGTTAACTTCGATATGGCATCCAGATTAATTTCCATTACTCCGACCTCCTTCCGGTATCATGCAATCCTTATAATTATCATCCTATCATTATTATCGGCTGAAAATCCGTTCTTCAATAGCTGATACTATTTTAGCATGAATCTCATCTACCGGTAAAGAAGCAGATATCTTCATAATTCTATCCTTTTCACGGTCTGCCAACATCCGGTAGCCCTCTACGACCTTCTGATGGAACTGCAGTCCCTCTGCCTCCATCCGGTCCAGCTCCGCCTGGTTCTTCTTCCGACGAAGGCCTTCCTCCGCAGACAGATCCAGCAGGATCGTCAGCTGCGGCCGCAACCCTTCCAATGCATAATCATTGACCGCATAGACCTTCTCCACGCCCAGACCTCTGGCAATCCCCTGATAAACGACCGAAGACTCCAGAAACCGGTCACAGATCACCGCCTTGCCTGCATCCAGTGCCGGCCGGATGACCTCCTGCACCAGCTGCGCTCTGGCTGCCGCATATAGCAGAAGCTCTGTATTCGGACTCATTTCCGTATACTCTTTATTCAAAATAATCTGACGAATTGCCTCACTGATGACCGTTCCGCCCGGTTCTCTGGTGATGATCACATCATATCCCCGTGCAGTCAGATATGCCCGCAGCAGTTCAATCTGTGTACTCTTACCGGCTCCGTCTGGACCCTCCATGGAAACAAATAATCCCTGCATCTTTGATGTCCCGAACCTTTCTTATCTGTTTATAGCTCTACAATACCTTGGATAAAAATTCCTGTAATCTCGGATTCTGCGGATTACCGAAAAACTCCTCCGGTGTGTTCTCTTCCTTGATCTGACCGCCATCCATGAACAGGACTCTGGTTGCCACTTCTCTGGCAAAGCCCATCTCATGGGTTACGATTACCATGGTCATACCTTCATCCGCCAGTTCCCGGATCAGCTCCAATACTTCTCCGACCATCTCCGGATCCAGTGCGGACGTCGGTTCGTCAAATAACATCGCCTCCGGATTCATAACCAGTGACCGCACGATCGCGATTCGCTGCTTCTGTCCACCGGATAATTTATTCGGATACTCATCCTTCTTCTCATATAATCCGATTCTCTTTAACAGGGCACTTGCCTTCTCGGTGGCCTCCTCTGCAGACTGCAGCTTCAGCGTCACCGGTGCCAGTGTCAGATTCTCCATAACCGTCAGGTTATTAAACAGATTGAAATGCTGGAACACCATGCCGACCCGCTGTCTTGCCAGGTTCACATTCACCCGGTTCTCCTTCTCGATCTGTTTTAAAAGATTCTTATATTCACTGCCCTCATGCTTCTCATTCAGCAGATCTTCCTCTTTAATCCGGCGAATCAGCTCCTGCTCCAGCTTGGCAGATAACTCCTCTGCCTTCACGCCGGACTCCGCCTTTGCCAGTTCCTCTGCCAGAAGCTTCTGGTAGGTCCTTGATGCCTTCATAACCTCCGGATGCAGGTATGGGTCTGCCGGTGTCAGCAGCTGGTCATCCAGCCAGATTTCACCATAGGTAGGCTCCTCTAACAGGTTCATGCAACGAAGCAGGGTACTCTTACCGCTTCCGGAAGGACCGATGATTGCTACCTTCTCGCCCTTCTGGATCTCGCTGCTTACACCCTTTAATACATGTAAATCTCCGAAATTCTTATAAATATTTCTAACGCTTATCACTTGCCCGCAGCCCCCTTTCCATCATCTTTAACGCAAAGGTTATGATCAGAATAATCACAATATAAATCACTGCCATAACAAGGAATGGCATCATGTATTCATAATTTCCGGAACCAATGTTACGGAATGCCTTATACAGATCGACGACACCGATGAAGCTGACTACCGAGGTCTCCTTCACCAGCGAGATCAGCTCATTACCCAGAGTCGGCAGAATATTCTTAACTGCCTGCGGAATGATGATCTTCCACATAGTCGTTCCATAGCCCAGTCCCAATGCACGACCGGCCTCCATCTGTCCGATATCCACCGATAAGATACCGGAACGCATAATCTCCGATACATAGGCACCACTGTTCAGACCCATGATCAGGGTAGCCACCACGATCGAAGACAGATTAATTCCAAGCAGCGGAAGGATTACGAAATATCCTAACAACAGCTGTACTACCATTGGTGTTCCCCGGAAGAACGCTACATAAATCCCGGATATCTTCTTCAGAACAGCCAGAGCCTTCCCCCAGGCGCCATACTTCTTCGGCTGTACTTCAATTGCCGCAATGATCGTTCCGATGATAATACCGAGTACCAATGCCAGCAATGCAATAATCAGGGTATTTAACAACCCTGTTAATACTTCCTTATAACCACCCTTGTTCAGGAAGGTGTCAAAGAACATATTCCATTTTGTTACAAGTGATTGAATCGTCATAGTTTTTTCTCCACGCATAATATGAGAAAAAACCTGTCGTATTCAGACAGGTTTCCTCTCAATGCCGCTCATTAATTTGCTGCATTTACCTTCTTCACAATCATTTCAGCCGGTGCCTTATCGATCATTACATAATTGATATTACCGGATAACATATCGTTTACTGCCAATGAACCGGAGGTATAACCTACCCAGCTCATATTGGAAATTCCATCGAATCCCCAATCAGAATCGCCCTTTACATAGAACTCAGCGGTTGTTCCGCTCTGTCCGCCGATACGGCCTGCATCCTGATCTGCCAGAACTGCCAGTACATCATCGGCTGTCTCGCAGGAATCAAATGCTGTATCACTGCTTGGTACGATCAGTACCTGAGACGCTGTATAGTAAGAGTCAGTAAAGTTTACACTCTCTTTTCTGGTCTCATTAATGGTCAGGCCGGCGATTGCCATATCAGCCTTTCCGGTATCTACATAAGTACAAACAGCCTCAAAGTCTACATCCAGGATAACCAGTTCCTTGTTCAGGTACTCTGCAAGTCCCTGTGCGAGCTCCATATCAATACCGTAGAAGGTATCACCTTCCTTATACTCAAACGGTGAGAACTCAGCATTGGTAGCTACTACCAGCTGATCCTTGGACTCATCTTCCTTTGCGGAAGTAACGCCAACCGGCTCTCCGTCACCAAAGTAATGCTCACAGATAGAATCCAGTGTACCGTCGCCCTTGATCTGCTCGATATACTTATTGGTCTGCTCTAACAGGTCTGCATTGTTCTTATCCACTCCAAATGCATACTGCTCATCGGTCAGCGAAATATCAATGGTCTTAACCACACCGGCTCCGCTTCCGGCTCCGGCACCACAGCCTGCCAGTGACATCGCCATAGCTGCTACAAGTCCTACTGCAGCAATCTTTGAAATTAACTTTTTCATGTTACTTACCTCGATTCCTCCTTCTAAAATCTTTACTTACATCTTAGCGAATTTTACACTATTATCACATGATTTGTCAATGGTCTGACCTATAGTTCCGCCATTTGACCACGCATTTGTCCTATATTTTCTAAAATATTTTAGTAATAGGTATACTTTCCGTTATTTTCCTCTACCTGTACTACCGGCTTTGGGTTCTTGCTTGATGCAATCAACAGAAATACAACGGATGTAATTGGAACAATAATGCTGACGATTGCAAATGGTGTTGCCTGTGATTCATCCACAAACATCTCATACAGATCCTTGTATGCAGAGTAGCTAATAAAGATTCTTGCCACCATAATTGCGATTGGTACCAGCGATACGATAATCGGTCCGATAACCGGAATCACCGTAAAAGCAGAGAAAATACCCTGAATCACACTACCACCAAGCGTAATGGCAAGCCAGATCCAGAATCCGGTCGTACGATCGACTTCCTTATTAAATGCCAATACCTTCAGCTTCTTATCCGGAAGTGTAAACAACAGATAAGTATTTGCATATGGAATCCATGCCATCCATGGATACTGATGACCTAGCTTATTTGCCATCTTATAAAGTGCGACTGCCTGCAGCACATAGACGGCAATAGACAGTAAAAGCATAATGCCTATGATTGCAATTACCATTATCAGTGCTCCGGATGCAACCAGCCCTTCTACTAATGATTCGACGTCACTATTAGACATATTCATTCCTCCTTTGAATTATCATTCTTACTTTTATGTCATTTTTATAGTGTATCATAAGCTTTTCCAAAAAACCACCTATATTTATTTCAATCTCTTTACAAATTGCTGTTCTTTTCATCTTCCTCCGGATTTTCTTTCAGAATTTCTTTCAGTACCTTGATTCTTCCTTCTGCAATTCCATATATTGTCAGACCGGCTTTCCTGCAGGCTTCCAGATATGTCACCTCTCCCGCTCCGATCGGCTCTCCCGGCACCAGCTGCGGAATCCCCGGCGGATATACCGTCACATAATCTCCGGCAATTCTTCCGGCCGCTTCCTCCGGTGTAACCGTCTCCGTTTCCCGGTTCCACGCCTGTGCCGGAGTCAGTACCTCCCTTGCATCTTCCTTGCATGGAGAATACGTATATGTTGAACTTCTCCTTACAGAACCATTTTCCTCCGGATGTCCTTCGAGCTCTTCACCTGCTTCTTGATCTTTTCTTTCCCTAAGAAGCTGCTCGGTCGCTGCCAGTGCCCGATCCAGCCGTTCAAAGGCTTCTTCCGTGTCTGCTACACTGGTCATTGCCAGTGCATAATGTAACGAAGCCATCTCAAACACCAGTCCGTACTTCTCTTCCATATAGCTCAGAAATGCTTCACCACTCCATCCGCCTTTCATGCAGAATACCAGCTTGGAACAGTCATAGGCATATCCACCCTGTGCCCGGACTTCTTCCTCCGTCAGCAAATGGATTGCCTCATATGCCTCCCATTTCTTGCGATATTTCTTCAATCTCTTTCCATACTCTTTCATCCGGCTGTCACGCCAGCCATCCATTGCTGCGATCACATCCTCCATATTCGCTACAAATAAATACGATGGCGAGCTGGTCTGATACATACTCATATACTGTTCAACCCGTTCCCGAAGTTCCTGCTGCCGGTCAACTCCGGTCCCTTTAGAAGCTATCTGATCAGTACCCTTTCCTATATGAAGAATGGCGCACTGCGTATAGCATGGCAGAGTCTTATGCAGGCTCTCGATCACCAGATCTGCGCCGCACCGGGTCGCCGTTTCCGGGAACATGTCTCCAAACTCCATATGTGCTCCATGAGCTTCATCCACGATCAATTTGGCACCTGCTCTGTGTACCGTATCACTGATCGTCCGTATATCAGACACAACCCCTTCATAGGTCGGTGAAGTCAGAACCATTGCCTTCGCTTCCGGATGCTCCCGGAACGCCATCTCAACCTGCTCCGGTAAAATGCTTCCACAGATTCCATATTCCTCCATTGTCTCCGGATAGATATATACCGGTTTCAAACCAAGTAACAGCACTGCATGATACACTGACTTATGACAGTTTCTGGCCATGATCAGGGTGTCACCCTGCCTGCAGCACGCAGAAATCGCAGTTAAGATTCCACAGGTACTGCCATTTACCAGATAATATGACTTCACGCTTCCATATACCTGCGTCAACTCCCGCTCAGACTCTGCGATCGAAGCTTCCGGTGCGTTCAGATTATCCAGCCCCGGCACCTCCGTCACATCCAACTGATTCCCCATTCCAAGCGTTGGAATAGTCTCTGCTAATGATGCCTGACGCTTATGCCCCGGCATATGCCATGGATAATAGTCTTTTCCACAATATTCACTTAATGTCTGATTAAATATCCGCTTCATTCGTTATCTTCCATTATGATATTACTCACA
>CABQJA010000022.1 GCA_902464345.1 uncultured Clostridium sp. | reverse complement strand
ATATTGGACGTTCTGCCTGTTTGCTTTGTTCTAAATTTTCTCCAATATTATTAACTGTTTTATTATCAGATAATGGTCTTTTAAAGTGACACATTTTTTCCGGTTCGATTTGCAACCATGTGACATCATCTACCAATGATATTACAACCGGACCAGGTCGTCCCTCCATCGCATAATAAACTGCTTTTTCAATCTCATAACACGTCATTTCCGGAGTTGTCAATTCGACAACATATTTTGTGATTGGCTTAAAAATATCAATATTATTCTCATGATATCCAAAATGGCGCAATTCATCACTATACCTCAGCCACTTAGACTGTGCCTGACCCACAATAAATATTACCGGAATTGAATTGTAAAATGCCCCTGCAATGCTTGTATATAAGTTTGTAGCTCCCGGACCGGAAGTGGCAATACATGCGCCTAAGCCATTAGTAACCTGGGCATATGCGCATGCTGCCATACCTGCCGCCTCCTCATGTAAGGTACATACATAATCAATTCCATCACATTGTGCTATAGAGTCAAACATTTGCACTGTAGTGCCGCTTCCCTGTAATCCAAACACATAATCCACACCACTATTTTTCAAATATTGCGCATAATAATCAGAAACTCTCATCTACTACTCTCCATTTCTGTCCCAGATTTCTTTGCTTTATCTTTTCCGCAGTAAAACTTCAATCAATTTTTCTTTCATCTCTGCATTAGTTTCCTTTTGTTCAACCTTATTAATAAGTGCCTGTACATCATATGCAAAGGTACATATATCTAATTTTCTTTCCTTTGTATCAAAGATAGCATATGATGTTCCCTTTCCGTCCCTTTGCTGTCCAACAGAACCCGGATTCACAATTGTACATTTCCCCTTTTTCCGAAGCATTTTATGGTGGGTATGTCCACAAAAGATATACTGATACTGTTGATATTCCGGCGCATCCTGTATATCCGTATCCGGATAAATTCTCATATTTAATGGATCTGCCGGCCCACCATGATAAAATCCAATTTTTAGGTCATCTGTCTCCAACATATACATCAATGGTACGCTTCTTAAAAAGGCAACATTATCGTCAGACAACATATGAGCCGTATCCAGGTAGCTATTGCCATATCTTTGAATCATATCTTTTTCATTTTTCTTGCCATCTAGAATATCCAATACCATTTTATCATGGTTTCCCAGTATATAAATCATTCCCGGAATCTTTCTTATGGATGTTAATATTTTATCTGATTCATAATAATATCCACACACATCACCTGCACAGATCATTAAGTCAATTGCTTTATTTTCAACTGACTTTAGAAATGCCTGATATGCTATATCATTTCCATGAATATCTGAAAAAAAACATAGCTTCATCTTAAATACTCCACATGCCCTTATCACAATTAATATCTTCTATCTTCTTATCCTGTTCCATCTTCTCTGTAATACCGGCCGGTAAATATAGCTCCTCTGTATATCTATATACTTCTCCCGCTCCTATATTAAAACAATCTTTGATATCCTGTTCCAATATATACTCTTTTATCTGAGCCTTTACATCCTTAAATCCAAAATAGTCCCGAATCGCAGTCGTGCCTGAAAACCGGACATTTAATTCAAAGCATACTGGCTTACCTTGCTCACTGATTCTCATCTGGATATTTAATGGTCCCCGTGGTTTAAACGCCTTACATATCTTTATTGCTTCTTCTCGAATCTTTTCATTTTCTACTACTTTTGCCCATGCTGTTGCACCGTTTCTTAATTTACGGTGTAATATAATAATATCCCTTAATTCTCCTGTCTTGTCACAGTAACATCCTACTGTATACTCATCCTCTTTAGTCCCGACACATTCCTCAAGGACATAATCCTGATTTAATATATCCCTTATTTCTTCAATCGTATGAACGGTTTTTACCCCTGCAGAGCCTTTCCCTATTCTTGGCTTTGCTATCAGAGGAAATCCATAATTATTAATCAACTGCTCTACCGCTTCCTTATCCTCCGGCAGGCAGTAATCCGGATAATTGCAACCGTTCTTTCTTAACCACTCACAGGTCTTATACTTATCTCCGCCTATTTGTAACTGATCCATATTGCAAGAAATAAAAACTGCATCTGTATGATTTTCTAATTCTTTTCTGCATTTCTCTATTTTATAAATATTCTCTTCCACACCAGTTAATATTAAATCTATCTTTTCTGTATTGCAGATTTGGGTTAACCATGGCATAAATTCTTCCGAATCTGCATATGGACAGATATAACCCTTATCACACATATATAATCCTAAAGAATCAGAGGCAATGCACGCTCCAATAATCTCTATATCTACGTCTTCTATTTTATTTCTTCTAAGGGTTTTTAGAATTCCCTGGCTCACATTGCCACCTACGCCCAATAAAAGTACTTTTACCTTTCGCATGTTGCTTTCCTCATCTTTCTATTTCTGTTCATCAATATTAATTTTTTTCCTAACAGCATATTGTGGTCTGTTATTTACAGTTACATTTATTCTTCCCAAATATTCTCCCAATAAGCCCTGTTGAATCATCAGAATTCCTCCGATTATACCGATTATGCCAATTGTTATCAAAAGTTCATATCCCGGAACCGAATGTGACATCTTAACCAGTCCAAATATTCCACCTGCAATTCCGGCTAATATAAAAATCATTCCTGACAAAAATGCCATACGCAAGGGCTTTATTGAAAATGAAATACAGCCATTCAGCATCAATCTGACAAGCTTTATAAATGTGTATCCTGTTTTCCCATACTGACGCTCGCGCTCCTCCATTGGAATCATTGCAATATTCTGCGTACTCTGTAACGTCAGTACTCTGAGATTTGAAAATGGGCCACTATATTTTATCATCTCGTCACACACAAAACGCCTGCGAACACTAAAATTAGAAGAAATTATTTCCCTTGGTTGCTCCAACAACCAACTGGATACTCTGGTATTCACTTTACTTCCAAAATTCTTAATAAAACTCTGTTTTTTATGTGGATAAGCGGCATATGCCAAATCATAACCTTTTTCGACAGCGTCTACAAGTTTCCATAACTGATCCACCGGGCACTGCCCGTCATCATCCATGAAAACAACCAGGTCTCCCTTTATATTGGCCAGTCCTGCCAGTATTGCATTTGCCTTTCCAACATTCTTAGCTAAATCTATTACCTTTACATTGGAATTTCTATCTGCGAGCAATGTTAATTTCTTTATTACTCCATCCGGAGATGCATCATTAACTAATACTATCTCATATGCACACCCATCTTTCTGCTTTACGATGTTCTCGATTTCCTCAACAACATTCTCAATCGTATTCTCACTTTTATAACAAGCTATCACAAAACTCAGCAGCATCTCAAATCCTCCGTTCCTATCCAAGAATTTCTTTTACAGATTCTGCTACAAAAATTGCATCCTCTTTTGTCATGTCTGCATATAAAGGCAGTCTCAATACACGTTTTCCATAATCCTCTGTCACCGGAACATCCTCTGCCTTATATCCCAATTTAATTCCCATTGGCGATGAATGTAACGGAACATAACAAATATATGCAATAATTCCTTTTTCTTTTAATTTTGCAATCAACTGCGTACGTATTTCCTCTGATGGAAGGATAATATTATACATATGACCATTATGCTGAACCTCTTTCGGAATCGTCGGTGCAACTAAATGCCCGGTTGCCTCATATGGTTTCAGTATTTCCTGATAAGTATTCCAGACCGTCAGTCTCTTTTCCATAATTTCATCATAACGCTCTAACTGTGCTGCCAGTATAGCAGCTAATACATCAGATGGCAGGAATGAAGAACCAATATCATGCCATGTATATTTATCTACCAATCCCCTTAGAACATTTCTGCGGTTTGTTCCTTTTTCACGGATAATCTCCGCCCGCTCCATATATTTTTCCTGATTAATCACAATGGCACCGCCTTCACCCATAACATAATTTTTCGTTTCATGAAAACTATAGCACCCAAACTCAGACAGTGTTCCTGCATACTCTCCCTTATAGGTTGAGCCAACTGCCTGCGCTGCATCCTCAATTACAAATAGGCCATGTCTATCTGCTATATCATTAATTACATCCATTTCACAAGGAACACCTGCATAGTCAACACAATAAATTGCTCTTGTATTATCTGTGATCAATCCTTCTATTAATGATTCATCAATATTCATCGTGTCTTTTCTGATATCGCAGAATATTGGTTTTGCCCCTCTCAGCAAAAATGCATTTACCGTTGATGAGAATGTAAATGACGGAACGATAATCTCATCACCTGGTTTTAAATTTATTAATATTGCTGACATCTCCAATGCTGTAGTTCCTGACGTTGTCAACAGCATATTTTCAATACCCATCTTTTCCTTAAAGAATTCATATACCTTTGTTGTATATTTTCCATCACCAGATAACAGCCCATTGTATAATGCATCTTTAACATATTGTTCTTCTAATTCCGTAACTGACGATTTAGTAAATTTAATCATTTCTCCGTTCTCTCCTTCTATTCTTAAATCAATCTACTGTCTGCTTCCCAATTCCCGTATCTCCTGTACAAGCTTTGCCTGAAGCACCAGATCCCTTGCCATTTTCTTCCTGACTGTTTCATCCTCGACTGCTTTCGCAAACTGTTCAATAGAATGTGCGAAATGTGAATCGGCTGATAACTTAATATGTTCCGACCCATCTGCGGTCTCAATCAGAACATCCGGCTCCAGTGCCGGCGGTGCCGTATATATCCGGTTGGTATAAATCCGGCCCTTATTACCGATCACTTCCAGGCTGCACTGGTAAAAGTTATCCATACTGAATGATGCCTGACAGGTCAGCCCTGCAGCATTCTCAAACGTAACTGCTCCATACATATCCACATCATAGCCATCCATATTATTTAACATCGCCATGCGGACTTCTATGGTTTCACCCAGAAGCAGGGTGGCCAACTTCGTTACATAGCCTCCTGCATCCAGCAGTGCACCGCCTCCCAATGCCTTGGAATAGCGGAAATCATTCGCCTGTCGTAACGGAAATCCAAAGTTGGTCCGGATCAGACGGATATCTCCAATCTTACCGTCAGCCAGCATCTTCCGGATTTCAGCGATCTGCGAATGATACTGAAACATATAATTTTCCTGAAGCACCAGGTTCCGACTCTGCGCCAGTTCTGCCAATTCTTTTGTATTATTATAATTCGTAGTAGATGGTTTTTCAACAAAGACATGCTTGCCTGCCTCTAAGGCCTGCTTGGCATACATATAATGGAATGCAGGTGGAAGCGGAATATAGACTGCATCAATCTCCGGATCCTGAATAATGTCCGCAAAACTCTCCCTTGGTGTAATCCCAAATGTGTCCTGAAACGCCTGCAGCTTCGTTTTATCATATTCCTCTGCAATCGCTGCACAAGAAAAATCCTGATTTTTCACTAATTCCGGTAAAAATCTGCGGAATGCGATTTCCGCACACCCTAATACGCCAATTCGAATCATAATGACTGCCTCCTTTAACGATCTAACAGTGACAACAGATTTCTAAGCTGTATATTCAGACAGTTGTTAATCTGGATCAACTGATTTAATGTGTAAAAATCTACCCAGAAATATCCCGGTGAAAGATCGTCCAACTCATCCCGGTCTATTTCAATAATAACATTCCGATTCTGTTCGTGATAGAACCTTCCGCCTTCCTCCGACAACAGAACATCCTTTAAAATTCCCTGCTTTCGCTCCAGCTTCTGCCGGAAGATACGCTCAACATCATTTTCTATCTGATTGATCCTGGTCGGCTCAGCCTGAACTGTCGGGCCAAGCTCTATCAGATCAAAGCATCCTACCTCCGGCTTGGCATGCACCAGAAACTCCCTGCGTTCCCCACGGCTCATAAAAAGTCCGAACATTGCAATGCCGGTCGCCTCAAATAGTGGCTGTGTCCACTGTTTCACTTCCCGGCCTTCCATCTCAATATCACAGAATACCACTTTAAAATCATATGGGTATCGGCAGACAATCTCTTCTTCCGTAAAATCCCAGTCCTGTAAAGCTTTTAACGGAATCAATGTCCGTTCCCGTTCATCAAACATCTTATAATCATTCATATAACGGTATATCTTCGGAAGCTGATTCTCCTGCCGTACTCCGTACATAGATTCATAAAATGCTAAGTCCCTAAAACAGCTGCGAATCGCTTTCTTTTCCTGTTCGTTGAAATCCCCTGCCGTAAACGGAATCCCGGACAGTACGGTTCTGGTATCCATGTTTACCAGATTTTCTATATTCATCAGAGCCTTTATCTGCCCTAAGGTCATCCACTTATGACTTGGAAGCACTTCTATCTCTGTATCCGGTCCTACTTCAATCATAATATTACGATTGCGCTTCTTATAAAATCTGGACGATTGTTCCGACTGTATCTGATCGTAGATAATATGATATTTCTCTGCATGAATAAAATAGTCCAGGTATGGTGGTTTATTCCCACCATGTTTTTGAGTAAAGTTACTCTTAGTTGCCTGAATCGTCGGTGATATCTGTATCTTATTGATATTTCCCGGCTCTATCTTTGCCTGCATCAGAAAATGCAGAACTCCATGGATCTGCTTACACAGAATCCCCAGATATCCTATCTCATTCTGCAGAATGATTGGCTGCTGCAGACATATTTTCTCCTCTGCCATTTCCTGAAATCCGGAAACAGAAAAAAAGCTCTGATTTCGATTCTGAATTTTCCCAGTTTCTTCAGAATAGTACCAGAACCCATCGGGTTCTAAAATCGTTTTATCGATTCGAACCTGAACCGTACGATTTCGTTTCTCCACCCAATCCAATATTTCATTCATAGAATGCAGTCCTTGGTCATCCATTGACCAGGACTGCATAAGATTACATATCTGTTTCATATTAAATCTTCCTATCTGTTTACAGCTCTTCCACTCCATTATAACCCTATATCATTATTTCGCCAGAATCCCTTTACCGATTTCATACGAAGATAATGTCAGGATATCATCAATTCCTCCTGCTTCTAACTACTATAACACTAATCCAATAAATTTTCACTCACAATACTCATCAGATATTTTCCATAATCACTCTTAAGTAATGGCTGAGCCAGCTCCTCCAGCTCTTCCTTCGTAATATATCCCTTGCGATATGCGATTTCCTCAATGCAGGAAATATAGCATCCCTGTCGCTTCTGGATGATTGATACGAAGTCTGCAGCCTCCAGCAATCCGTCACTGGTTCCGGTATCGAGCCATGCCACACCGCGTCCCAGCTTTCGGACACGCAGATTGCCCTGCTTCAGATAAACGTTATTTACAGATGTGATCTCCAGCTCTCCGCGCGCGGACGGCCTGACCTGCTTTGCGATCTCAACCACCTGATTATCATAGAAATAAAGTCCCGGTACCGCATAATTGGACTTCGGCTTCTCCGGTTTCTCCTCAATCGACAGGACCTGATCCTGTTCATCAAACTCTACGATCCCGAACTGCTTCGGATGCTTCACCGGATATCCGAACACCGTTGCACCGGTTTCAAAATCTGCTGCATCTCTTAAAACATCCGAAAATCCTCTTGCATAAAAGATATTGTCACCGAGGATCAATGCCACCTTCTCTTTTCCAATAAAGGATTCTCCGATCAGAAATGCCTCTGCAAGTCCTCTCGGTTCCTCCTGTACCGCATAGGATAATGAAATCCCAAGATTCTTACCATCTCCCAGCAGATCCCGGAAAGCCGGAAGATCCCGCTCCGTGGAAATGACCAGAATATCCCGGATGCCTGCCAGCATCAGGGTCGATAACGGATAATAGATCATTGGTTTATCATAAACCGGAAGCAGCTGCTTCGAAACTGTCTTCGTAATCGGATACAATCTCGTTCCGGAGCCGCCTGCCAGAATAATTCCCTTCATATTAATGTCCCTCCTCTGTCCGAATATGTCTGCTTCCCACGATCAGAGTCATCAGGAAGTAAACACCACTCGAGATTACTGCCGCATATGCAAACCCGCGAATCCCCCACACCAGAGTCATGCCAATCGCAGTTGCAATAAATACTGCCGCATATACAATCTGAATGATCAGCTGCCACTTTGTCTTCACAAAGGTCAGAATGATCACCAGCAGAATATTTGTTACAAAATATAAGATCTGTGCCAGACTCACAATAAATGCCAGCACAACGATATCACTCATTTCAGCAAATAAGGCCGGGTACATCAGCCGGATATAAACCGGTGTTAATCCACCGCAGACCAACGTAAATAAAACCGCAAGGATCAACAGTCCCAGTACGGACTTCCGGTAAAGCGGACGATCCATACGCTTGCTTCCCTTCGTCAGGTACCCGATGATAATACTGTTCAGCGGAATGCCGATGATGGCAACGGTCTTTCCGAGCAGAGACAGTACATAATACTCTGAAACCGCACTGCTGTCTACAAAATATAACAGCACAAACCGGTCTAACATCAACATCAGATTGGTTAGCAGATAAGAGCCCGCCAGCGTAACCGCATTCCCTGCAATCTCTCTGCGTCGTTCAGAGGTCTTTCCGCATTTCCGGAAAATCCTGCCGCTGATCACCACGCACAGCACAGCCAGTAATTCCCCTGTCACGAAAATCCATTCCCATCTGCCGCTCAGCAGAAACGGAACTGCTCCCGCCAGATACCCAACGCCAAGCAGAATATAGAAAACCAGCTGTTTCTTAAACTCCAGGTTCAGCCGGTACTCCACATTGGCATAAAACCGGAACATGGTCAGTACAGACACTGCAAACAACAGGATTCCACCAACCACAGACAGACCACGGATCAGACTGATCACCAGACAGACTACGGCTGTCACGGCTGTAAAGCAGGATAATATCAACATATAATCCCCATTCTCTGTCTTCTCCCGCTCCGGTAATACCATTCTGGTATTATTCACTGCATTTCCGAAGGATGGTGCAATGATATTTACCACTGCCAGTAAGAACAGCATATCCCCAAACTGTGCGCTGCCAATTTTTGCACTGACATATGGATAGATTATAAACTGTAATATAATATTAAAAAACGCAACTCCTGCAATCGAATATAACAGATCTCCGCCGATTCGCTTCGCAGTCTGCTTTCCCTTTGATGTTTCCACAACTATATCCTATCTGTTCTCATACATCTTCTTATAATATTCCTGATATTCACCACTGATAATATTCTGCCACCAGTCCTCATGGGTCAGATACCAGTCAATCGTCTTCTCAATACCGGTAGCAAACATCGTCTCCGGATACCAGCCCAGCTCCTCATGAATCTTTGTCGGATCAATCGCATAGCGCATATCATGACCGGCCCGATCCTTTACAAATGTGATCAGGCTCTCCGGCTTTCCGAGACGCTTTAAGATCAGCTTCACAATATTCAGATTCGTCATCTCATTATGTCCGCCTACGTTATAGACCTCACCGACCGTTCCCTTATGCAGGATCAGATCGATCGCCTTGCAATGATCCTCAACATATAACCAGTCACGGACATTAATGCCGGTTCCGTATACCGGAAGCGGCTTATCATGTAATGCATTAATGATCATCAGCGGAATCAGCTTCTCCGGGAAGTGATATGGTCCGTAATTATTGGAGCATCTGGATATCGTGACCGGAAGCTGATACGTTCTTCCATAGGCCTGTACCAGCAGATCTGCACCTGCCTTGGAGGCGGAGTACGGACTGGAAGTATGGATCGGTGTCTCCTCTGTGAAGAACAGATCCGGCCGGTCTAACGGCAGATCCCCATATACCTCATCGGTCGATACCTGATGATATCTCAGAACTCCGTATTTCCGACAGGCATCCAGCAGCACCTGTGTTCCCAATATATTAGTACGCAAAAAAATCTCCGGATTCTCAATTGAACGGTCCACATGGCTTTCTGCCGCAAAATTCACAACCATATCCGGCTCGTATTCCTCAAAAATCCGATAGATTTCTTCTCTGTTTGTAATATCAACTTTTTCAAAATGGAATCGTGGATTCTCTCTGACCGGCTCCAGTGTCTCCATGTTTCCCGCATAGGTTAAACAGTCCACACAGATAATCTCGTATTCCAGATATTTTTTCATCATATAGTGCACGAAATTACCACCGATAAATCCCGCACCACCTGTAACTACAACTTTCATCATTTCTCTCCAGTGTTCGTTCAATTTCTAATACACGGATACATTATATTATACTTATCGTGAAAAAACAAGCCACCAAAAATACATGAATCTTTCCATTTTTTACATTCCTACAGTCCTATTTTACTTAATCTGGATGCTGTACAGGGCAAGTCCCAGTGATCTTGTATCCTCAGACTGTCCAAGCTCCAGCGGTGAATGCAGCTCTTCATTGATCTGTAACGTCATATAGATTCGTTCCTGCTCCGCCAGACGCTTCGGAATCCGGATCGTATAGTTGTCTGTCCGGTTATCTACCGGCAGGGTTCCCACATATTCTCCGTTAATAAATACCGTCACCGTCTTCATGCTGTCATAGCAATACATTCTGAGATTCATGGTACAGCCCTTCTGCTGTTCCTCCTGCAGAATAAAGAACAGATCCGCGGTCTGCTTTCCTGACCAGACGCCCCAGGACTCCTGCTCATACCATCCGGTCTGCAGCATCTTTCCATTCTCAAAGTTTTCTGAGAAAGAAATGACCTTTCCGGCCGCAATATAGACATTCGGCACCTCCGGCACATAGCCCATTGCCTCACAGGTCGCTATCATCTGCTCGCCTCTTACCCAGACATATTCATTTCTGTCCAGCTTCACACACCGATAGGAATCATCCTGCATCAGCTCCACCGGACACATATTACTGTTTAAGCAGACCATTGCTTCCTCTGCATCCTCCGGCGGATATCCGGCAATGATCCTGACTCCCTGAAGATAATACTGTGCCTGATAATAGCTCTGGTGATCGGTCTTATCCCGTGTATCAACCACATAGATTTCCTTCGGCATGTTTCCGCTCTCCTTCAGCTGACAGAACATATTGTAGGTCGCATCAATCTCTTTGTAATTCGTACGCTGCGTATTAATATCATAAGCCACTGCATTATAGCAATACTGATAGGTCAGGAGGATGGCAAGTACCAGAAGCACCGGCTTCCATTTCTTTTTCTTTAGCCACACATTATTTAAGATTACAAGGAGCAGCAGGATTCCGGTTGCCGGAAGGAACACCATTCTTCCGACATCCACTGCACGTCTGGTCTGTAAAGAAAACGGCAGGTAGGTCTCTATGACATTGCTGTTCGTATAAACAAACGGCAGAATACAGGTGAGCCAGAATGCCTGCAGACCTGCGATCCAGAATATCGCCTGCTTATAGATCTTCTGTATCTTGTCCTGCTCCTGATACAGATAGCAAAGCGTCGCCATCAGGACCGGTCCCAGGTATGGTCCCATATATCGCACATAGGTGACTGCCTTCAGACCATATCCGTTACTTGCAAATCCAAGTTCCATTGCCTGCGTTGCCCGTGGCAGCCAGATCAGGGACTGTGCACCGATCGTCAGTGCCGTACAGAGCCCGAAATATATAAATATGATTGCATAATGATCTTCATACAGGATTTCCTCCCGGTCTACCTTCACGCAATGGAAACGTTCTCCCCGTTTCATCCAGCCAATGATACACCGGATCATCAGCAGAACCGCTACGATCAGCATACCGCCGGAGATCACGGACACCGTATTCAACTGACCGAAGATAATATTGACCCATGTATGCCAGGAGGTTGCATTTACGATCGTATCGGAAAGGGACAGGGATACACTGCTGTTTCGCAGGCCGCCGTTGCCGTCCGCCAGCCAGATTCTCTCCTGCATCCAGTGAATCAGAAGTTTTCCGCCGCCGACACCGATCACCGCGGTAATGATCCCCGGAAGGATTGCAAGAAAGCTTCTCCGATTCCGGATAAAATACGCCACATAAAAAATCGCAAGCACGATCCAGTACATCCAGGATCTGGTATGAAGCAATAATGTATAGGAAAGCAATGCCATCAGCAGTACCGTGTCAATGGCCTTCTTTTTGGAATCATTCTGATGCTCCAGAAGCCGGAACAGCAGGACACAGATCAGCCAGGAACAGAAGATCAATGCGTGCTCATTATATACGATCATGGTTCTGGTCACGACCATATAAGAGCATGCTATGGATGCCACAGTCAGAAACCATTTATGCTCGATCTTAAAATACCGCTTCATCAGATAAAATGCCATCAGCGCAATGGACGCCTGCATCACCGATTCCACAACCAGAATCAGCCGGTAGATCAGAATCGGATCATCTGACAGATGGAATAAGGGTGCAAACAGTGCCGTAAATCCGAAGCCGTAGTATCCGGCCTGCGATACGATCCCACTCCAGTCCTTTCCACCTAAGAATGCTCCCCCTGCCAGTGTTGCCAGCTCATCGGACTGTGTCCGCAGCGGTAATGCAAAGCAATTCAATATCAGCCTTGGTATCAGAGCACATAGAAATGCCAGAATCTGACAGTTATATTTCTTTATCCAATTTGTAATCCGACTCATACTTTATCCTCTCTCTGCTATTTTCTGTTTCCTGTTATTCTCAAGGTTATTTCTTTTTCTTTACTATCTTATTAAGACGATTTCTCACATCATTCAGGAACGGATCCTTCGTCAGGCACAGATAGCCTACACTGAATCCGCCATAGATCAGAATCCCGGCTCCCATCTGGATCAGCAGCAGCGTCACGGACGGTTCTCCGGTTGTCCCGATCAGCCGGACAATCAGAAACATCACCAGGCCGATTCCGCCATAGGCGATGTTCCGTTTCAGATATTTGCCGAACTCCAGCTCTTTTCTGGACATGATCGTCTGGTAGAGCATAACGGCTGCCTCCGCCAGAATGGTTCCGATCACGGCACCGATCGTACCGATCCGCACGATCAGAAGCAGGTTTGCGATCAGGTTGACCACCGCCCCTAAAATAACAGACACCACATAGATGGAATCCTTGCCGTTCGGAATCAGATACTGGGTCCTTATAACGTTCGCCCAGGATTTGATCACACCGATCGGTGCCAGCCACATGATCAATGCTGCACATGGTATAAACTCAGCTCCATAAAATACCGGAGCAAAATTATCTGCAATCGCCGCCAGTCCAAAGGAGGTGGCAAATGAGATCATCAATGCCAGCTGCATGGACTTCTCAATGTACTCCAGACACTTGGCCTTATCATTCTTCTGTACCAGTCCGGACATCTTCGGCAGCATGACGGTTCCCAGTGCATTAATAAATGCGGTCGGTACCTGCATGACCTTTTCCGCATTATCATAATAGGAGACCTCTTTTTTATCGCCTAAGATCCGACCGATCATCAGTTTATCCATAATATTATAAATGCTGATTGCCACGACCGGCACAAACAGGATCAGATTCGGCTTCACATGCCGTCCGATCTCCCTCCAGGTCGGCTTGACAAACTTCACAAACCGTCTTAAATACGGAAGCAGGATCAGATTACTCAACAGAATAGAACCTGCCATGATCGTCGTATAGATCCACAGATCCTCCTGCTTCTTCACGAACAGAAAAATTGCCAGCATACTGAGCAGCTTGATCACAATATTTCTGGTAACCGTGATCTTGAACTGCTCCATTCCAAAGAAAAACCAGTTGATATCAACCACGGCTGCCGCAACATACAGGAACTGTAACAGAGCAATCTCCCGGTTGTCCACGGAAAAAGCCAGCACATATGTGATATACGCTCCGGCAGATACGACCGCGGTCAGCAGCTGCAGGGCATAGATGTTAAAAAAGGTACGGCTTACCTGCTCATTCCCACCGGTTCCTTCATCCATGGCTCTGGCCTGTGCAATACTCCGGTTTCCGTAATTATTCACACCCAGCATTGCAAACAGCCAGAAATAATTGGCTGCGGAATACGTATAGGAATAAACGCCTGTATTATAGGCACCCAGTGTTCTCGTAATATACGGTGTTATCAGCAGAACACTGGCAAATGTCAACAACTGATATATAACATTATAGATATAATTCTTTTTGACACTGCTCATGTGTTTCCTCTTTTCTATTTCTCAAACTGCGATTTCTCCGGCAGGATCTGCTCAAATGCCCGGATAACCTCCGGCTTTGCTTTCTCATACTGCTCCTGTGTACAGGTATCATTGATACAGATGGTCTTATACTTCTGTTGCTCAATCGCCTGATACAGCGCCTGATTATCCTCTCCGACCGAGAAATTCTTACCGATCCGGTTCATATTCAGCGGAGCAAACTCTCCCTTCATCAGGGCCCAGTAGCGGAATACAAACTGATTGACATCCGTCATACTCCGGAACTTATGATGAATCGTTTCATTCATGACCTCCGGCTCTGCTTCCCACACCTCTCTCCAGTGCTGTTTCAAATATCCCATCGGCAAATGATGTCCGTATAATCCGAAGAAATGCCGGAACGGTAATCCCGATGCAATCAGATTATAGATTCCCAGTGCCCCATATTTCAGTGTTGCGATCTTTCCCCGGTTCTGCTTCAGCACCTGCTTTCTTGCAAAATGGCGGTCGATCAGGTGAAAATTATTCACCTGCGTATGATCAAATGCACCACGGTCGCTGGCAAAGCAGATCGGCCGCTCATTCCAGATATCGCATGGCAGTCCATCCCGAAAGAAATCCTCCGGCTCCACGGCGCCGGTCAGAAACATATCATCATTGAAATATACGAAATGCTCCGACAGCTCTTCAATTCTGTGCAGATTCAGGTCAATCGCTCTGGAACTGAAGGTCGGCAAACAATCCGCCGGGATAAAATCCGTATGATCTACCATATGAAGCTTCGGATGCTCTGTATTTAACCATTCCGGACACTGACCACAGGTCACAAAATGAATCGTTCCGACCCATGGTGCAAATTTCTCCACCCCCCGGAACCAGTATTTCAGATTCTCCCACTCCCGATAGCGGTTGGCACTGTTATCCTGTCCCTTATCCGGTGAATATGCCTGTTTCCGTTTCTGCCATTCCGGATCATTTCCATCGACCCATAATAACACGAAATCAATTCTCTTTTCCTTATCGTCCACAGCAACTGCTCTCCTTCTGCATTCAGCATTCCTGCCTGTTATCGTCTGGTCACTACCATATAAAGTCTGCCAAGCAGCATTAAAATATCCGGTCCCAGATAACTGGAAGCTACCATTCCCCGGATTCTCGCCGGTGCCTGCTTATTCGCCAGCACCGCTTTTCTGGAGTCTTTGATATTCCGATATGCCTGTTTCTTAATATCCCGGTATTCCTTTCCAAACGGAAGCTCCATCAGCAGCTGCAGCTGTGCCAGACAATACCGTGTCTCGCCAGCCGGTGCCAGTGCCGGATAGTTCCGGTTCAGATAATCCCTTAACTCTGCCATGATCCGGATCCGGTCAATCTTCTTATCACTGAAGCCGGTATGCATGGTCGATGCCGTATGCTGCCGATACCAGTAAAGCACGGTCTCGGAATATGCCAGCTTCTTCGCCTTTCCATACAGCTTGTACATAATTGCGGCATCCTCATAGCCCATATTGACCGGGAACTTCAGATCTGCAAGCAGTTCCCGTTTGATCAGCTTGCACCATGGTCCGAAGCTGAACTTCTTCTGATAACAGAGCAGCTCCAGTGCCTGCTCCGCCGTATATACGGTATAGTCCGGTTCACCCACGCCTGCTTCCAGCTCATCGACGATCCTGCCGGCATCCCAAAACTTCTTATTCTCAACATGTACAATGTCCACACCGGTAGCTTCCTGAATCTGCAGCATATACCGGATCTGCTCCCGGTGCATCAGATCATCACTGTCGGCATATACGATGTATTCGCCTCTGGCAATCTGGTATGCCGCATTTCTGGCTGCTGCCTGTCCCTGATTCTTCTGGTGGATCACCACGACTCTGTGATCCTTTTCCCGGTACTCATCACAAATGCCCTCCGAGCCATCGGTACTGCCATCATCCACCAGTATGACCTCCAGGTTCTCATAGGTCTGATTCAGCATACTGTCCACTGCCGCCCGAATATATTCCTTTGAATTATAGATTGGTACAATGATACTTACCAGACTATCGTTTCTCACTTTTCAATACCTCATCTTTAATGATTCTGTTACAAATAAAGGTCGTTCCTCTGTAGATCAGCTCGGTCCCGACAACCGTAGCCGCCATTGCCAGCCACAATCTGCAGATTGGATTGGGAATCACTGCCAGAATATTCCACATAAAGATATGCACGATATAGATATGCATGGAACGCTTTCCGGCCCAGTGGGTAACACCGTTTCCGATCCGTACCATCCGCATGACGATGCACAGGAACAGACACAGAAAGACTCCGGACAATGGTTTCAGGACGTTTGCATAAGCAGCTCCCTTATTGACTGCAAACAATCCGCCTAATATCACAAATAAAAGAAATGTGCCTGCCATCATCAGCCATTTCCGTTTTCTGATCATATTCACCAGCTTTGGCTGCAGCTGTGAGGCCGCCAGGCCAAAGGTAAACAGCCAGAGGGCATTAAACCACCCGATTGGCTTCTCCTGTAATACATATATAACCGTCAGTCCGATATCGGCAAGGATGCTGATCAGAACCACATAACGACCGGATATTTTTTTCGCCACATAGAATACCAGATACTGGATCACAATTACATGAATGAACCAGTCCTCCACCAGCAGGATTCCAAGCAGCCGCTTCCAGATATGAATCTCATCATAATGACACAGATACTCTATCAGCAGCAATACAAGCTTCATCAGCACATATGGCAAATATACGCCCCGCAGCCGCTTGAGCAGATACCGGTAATCCACCTTCCGATTTCCATAGGACTCATATAATCCGTAGCCCGACACAAAGAAAAATATCAGGACACCGATTCCGCCCAGCTGTCCGATCAGACCCTTAAATATCGCATTCGTTCCGCCGGCAAGCTTTTCCACCCAGCCGGTATAGTGTGCCGCTATTACAAAAAAGGCCGAGATACCACGCAATACCGACGTATCCTTTTTGTCTAACAGCTGTGCTTCCTCCAGCCGGTTCTCCTTCCGGATTCCCCATAGGATCACAACCGGCAGAACAAGTCCAAACAATATATACTCACTAATCATTTTCTACTAATTCCTCAATCGTCTCTACCATCCGCTCCCAGGAATATTTGTCTGCTTCTTCCCGAATGCCTTCCCGGAATGCCGCATCCTTATGCTCCGTAAAGAACTGGACGATCCGCTCAGACAGTCCCTTCGCATCCTCCGGCTCTACAATATATCCGGTCTTTCCATCCAGTACAACCTCCGGCAGGCCGCCGACATTCGTGGCGATTACCGGCTTATCGAATCCATATGCGATCTGTACGATTCCGCTCTGCGTTGCAGAGATATACGGAAGCACGACCAGATCGGAGGCAGCAAAGAACTTCTCTACCTCTTTATCCGGAATATATCCATCATGGATCTCTACCGCATCCTCGATCTGCACTTCCCGGATCATCTGCTCATACTGATCCTTATCACCGTCAAAGTCACCAACTACTAACAGCTTAACATCCGGCAGCTGCTTTCTGACCTCCGGCATTGCCTGAAGCAGATATTTCAGGCCCTTATATTCCCGGACAAATCCGAAGAACAGCAGCACCGGCTGCTCTTCCTTCAGCTTCAGCAGCTCCCGTCCCTGTTCCTTCGTCAGATCCTGCAGCTTAAACGCATTATAGGTCGGATGCACCGCCTTCGCACATCTGGCATCCGGCTTGATGGACAACAGGTCCTCTTTATCCTGACTGGAATGCACGATAAAGTAATCTCCCTGCTTCATAACCTTTTTTGTCAGAAAACGATCCAACGGAAACCGCTCATGCGGGAATACATTATGACATACAAACAAAACCTTCTGCTTCTTCAGCTGCCGGCACATCAGCCAGTAACAGGGTGCAAAATACGGATGCCACCACTGTATGATCACCAGATCCGGATTCAGGCTCCGTATCTTCTTCCCGGAACGGATACAGTTCAGAATGTCCGCCGTATGGATCAGGTAATCTGTCCCCTCAATCTTAAACGTATCATTCGTATAGTCCCGTTGCTCTTTATGAAATAAAACCTTCGGATACTGCATCTTATAGGAAATCATGCTTACATCATATTTCTCCATAAATGCCCGGCACATCAGACCCGTATAATGTGCGATTCCGCCCTTATACGGATATACCGGTCCTACCAACACTATCTTTTTCATTCTACTTATCCTCATAATCCATTTCCCGGACCTTCTGCTGGATCTCCTGCAGAATCTTCCGGTTCGCTGCCATAACATCTGCCAGCAATCCCACTACCCAGATCATAACACCGATCAGAATCAGCATGCTACAAAGGATCAGGGACTGAACATTACCCTGTCCGCCTCCCATGCATAAGAGCACGATAAACCGGATACCGATTGCAAGACCGATCAGGAACGGTACAAATCCAAGTCCGATGAAAAACCGCATCGGCTTATACATCAGATAGGCCCGGATGATCGTCAGCATGGACTTCTTCACATATCCAAACATACTGCTGAACAAACGGGAAGGCCGCAGCTCATCATTGGTACGGATCGGTACGGAGGTAATGGCGATCTTGGTCCGTCCTGCCTGTACGATCTGTTCCAGTGTATACGTATATTCATTGACAACATTCATCTGCATGGCAGCCTCTCTGCTGTATGCCCGGAATCCACTCGGTGCATCCGGAATATCTGTATTGGATGCCTTCCGTACGACCCAGCTGCCGAAATGCTGTAATTTCTTCTTTAACCATGAGAAATGTGCCGTCTGATCGATCGGTCGTTCTCCGATCACGATATCTGCCTTTCCCTCCAGGATCGGTGCGATCAGCTTCTCAATATCATCCCCGCAATACTGATTATCCGCATCGGTATTTACAATGATATCCGCACCGTTTCTTAAGCACATGTCCAGACCGGCCATGAATCCCTTCGCCAGACCGCGGTTCTGCTTAAAATTAACAATATGATGGACGCCCCATTCCTTCGCTACCTCTACGGTATTATCCTGACTTCCGTCATTGATGATCAGGTATTCAATGGTATCCACACCGTCAATCTGCTTCGGCAGTGCATCCAGTGCAATCTTCAGAGTTTCAGCTTCGTTATAACATGGTATCTGAATTATTAATTTCATTTTTCTATCCTTCCCACTGTTTTTACTCAAATAT
>CABQJA010000021.1 GCA_902464345.1 uncultured Clostridium sp. | reverse complement strand
GGATAAAAGCAAGAAGTTGTGCAATGGTAGTTTGAAAAACATATGATTGACATTAGTACGGTAGACCGATATAGTGTAAAAAGGAGGGATTGCGATGATAGTTAATGATTTACTTGAAAAAGAAAATATGTCGAGATATCGTTTAAGCAAGGAGAGCGGAGTTGCGATGACGACAATTACTGATATTTGTAATGGAAAAGCTGCCCTTGATAAGTGTGAGGCCGGAACCTTGTATAAGATTGCAAAGGTTCTTGGCGTGACGGTTGATTCAATGTTAGAGAATAATTGTGTAGAAAAAACAGATTACAGATGCTCCTTTGAGACTTTTAAAAGTAATACCTGTCATCATGTAAAGGATATGGGCGATATCGATTTTATTATCGAAACATTGGAAGCGGATGAAATACGTAAACTTTATGAACGGAGATGGTACAGAGAAGCATTGTATCTGCTGGCAATGGTTGACTATTTGTCCAGACTGAACAAGTTGCCTCTTTGTACAAATTATAACGATATTCGGTCTCAGAAGCTTGAGGAACCATGCTTTCCGGCAGGGATTGTTGTATCGTATGCAGCAACCGGCGATGAAAGTATAAAAGAAAAGGCACTCGCAGATGCCATCCCTGAATTCATGCGTTTTAATATTGTGGAGAGTGAGGTGCGAAATGTCTGTTGATAAGCTTTTTACAAAAGAAAATTTGGATTCCTATTTAAAGGAGCTGGCAAAGGAATTTCGTAAAAGAAACGGTGTCAGGATACCGGCAGAGATTATTTTGATTGGTGGTGCATCTATTCTTATAAATTATGACTTCAGAGAAATGACCTATGATATGGATGCAATTATCAAGTCATCAGGGGCAATGAAGGATGCGATTAATATAGTAGGTGATAGACTGGGGCTTCCGGTTGGATGGTTAAATACTGACTTTGTTAACACTTTAGAACGGTATCAGCAGAATATCTTGTAGCAATGAAACTTATGGCAGGCCGACAATATAAGAATGATTTATCGGATATTATAGGTGTGCTGATTGCACAGGAGGACCGGAATGAAGCTTTGGATTTTGCAACCATTCAAAAGGCAATAATTGATTTATATGATTCTTATGATAAGATACCGGAGAACTCCAGAGTTTTTATTGAAGCGGTTTATAAGAAAGAAGATCTGCATGCATTTTATAAGCAGTGCAGAGAGTTTGAACAGGAAAACAGGGATGTTTTGGTTGGATTCCAGGAAATTTATCCGAATGTACTGAATGGTGACAATCTTGCAGATATTCTGAATGTAGCAAGGGCGAAAAGAAATCAATAAAAGGAGGCCGTAAGATGGCAACAGCAGCAAAGGAAGAGAACCGGGAGCTGGCAGAGGCTCCGGTTACGGGACTGTTACTCAAGCTGGCGATCCCAACAGTGATCGCACAGCTGGTTAATTTACTATATAACATGGTGGATCGGATCTATGTCGGACGGATTCCGGAGGTGGGGACCGAGGCCCTGGCGGGGCTGGGGGTTACCTTTCCGATCGTAATGCTGGTGGCAGCGGCATCGGCGCTATCCGGTATGGGAGGTGCATCACGGGCAGCTATCGCGATGGGCAAAGGAGAGCATGAGAAAGCAGAGAAATATCTGGGAAACGCGACGCTTGTGCTGATTCTCCTTGCAGTGATCATGACGGTGGTATTTCAGTTTACAAAGGATCCGATCCTGCTGGCATTCGGTGCCAGTGAGGTGACGCTTCCGTATGCCAGCAGCTATCTTGGTATCTATCTGTTTGGTACGATATTTGTGCAGATCTCACTGGGATTAAATATGTTTATCACCAATCAGGGCTTTGCCAGAACCAGTATGGCAACGGTGTGTATCGGAGCCGTTCTGAATATCATTCTGGATCCGGTATTTATCTTCGGGTTCCGGATGGGGGTACAGGGTGCGGCACTGGCAACCGTGATCAGTCAGGCTGTTTCTGCGATCTGGGTACTGCGGTTCCTGACCGGGAAGAAGTCAATCCTGAAAATAAAGCCGGCTTATATGAAGCCGGAGGGCAGGATCATCGGCTCTATGCTGGCACTCGGAGTTTCGCCGTTTATCATGCAGTCTACCGAGAGTCTGATCCAGCTTATTTTTAATACCGGAATGCAGAAATACGGCAATGATACCTATGTGGCGGTGATGTCGATCCTGTTCAGCATTATGCAGATCGTATGGCTGCCAATCCAGGGTTTTGCACAGGGAGCGCAGCCAATCGTCAGCTATAATTACGGCGCAGGAAATATGGACCGGGTAAAGAAATGCTTCCGGATGCTGTTTATTATTTGTATCAGCTTTTCAGTGGGGATCGTAGTTTTGATCGAGCTGCTGCCGCAGATGTTTATCGGGATCTTCACACCGGATCAGGCGGTCATCACACTTGGAACACCGGCATTGCGGGTGTTTATGCTGGGTATGAGTCTGATGGGGGCGCAGTGTGCCTGCCAGCAGACATTTCTGGCACTGGGAGAATCGCTGATCTCCATGTTCCTGGCACTGCTTCGAAAAGTAATCCTGCTGGCGCCGCTGGCACTGTTGCTGCCGGTCCTGACAGGCTGGGGCGTATGGGGACTTTTTATTGCAGAACCGGTCAGTGATGTTCTGGCAGTCTGCACGACAGTGACCCTGTTTGCCGTCCGGAGCCGGAAGCTTTTGAAACCGGCTTCTGAAACCGGGAAAATAAATGCTTGCACATAGAGAAAAATTGTGATATTTTGAACCCGAGTGGTATTCTTATATGTAGAAATCACATCGGGATAATGTGTCATCACGAGCGGCATAGAAGTGCTGTCTGTCCGGGAATGCCGGATGGCCGGCAGACGAATGAGAAAGAGGTGATGACATGGATATAGGAATCATAGGTGCCGGTAAGGTGGGCTGTTCCATGGGAAAATATGTGAAACAGCACGGATTTCCGGTAGCGGGATACTATAGCAGGACAAAGCAGAGTGCGGAGGAAGCGGCGGCGTTTACCCGTACAGAGTGCTTTGAAGATTTAACAGATATTATTTTGGCAAGTGATACCCTGTGGATCACGACACCGGATGACAGCATCCGGGACGTGTGGGATTGCATTGCAAGATACGACATTCAAGACTATATAATCTGTCACTTTAGTGGCTCATTATCTTCCGATGTATTTTCCGGGATTGAAAAGAAAAAGGCACATCCCTGTTCGATTCATCCGATTTACGCGTTCAGCGACAAGAATACTTCCTACAAAAAATTAAATGAAGTGCATTTTACCATTGAGGGTGATGATTATGCGGTGGAGCATATGACAGAGCTTTTGGAGCGCATGGGTAATGTTGTGACCCGTATCCAGCCGCAGAAAAAGACGCTATACCACAGTGCGGCCTCGCTGGTCAGCAATCATGTTCTGGGGGTTATAGATGCCGGGATGCATCTTCTGGAGGAATGTGGATTCACGACCGAGGAGGCGTATGAGGCAATGACACCACTGATCCTGAACAATGTGCAGGCAGCCTGCGAGAAGGGATGCCGGGAGGCATTGACAGGGCCGGTAGAGCGCAATGATGTAGAAACCGTGGATCATCATTTGTCGGTGTTAAGCGGCACGGCAAAGGACATTTATTTAAGCGTAGGAAACGAGCTTGTGATCATGGCAAAGGAGAAGCATCCCGAGCGGGATTACAGCCGCATGGAGCTGAGGTTCCGGTAATTATAAAAAGAAAGGTAATAAGCGAAGCAAGGCATTCACTTGAAAGTTAGGTGACAATATGAAAAATACAGTAGTAACATTTCAGAAGGCAAAAAAAGAAGGTAAAAAGATTTCCATGCTGACAGCATATGATTATTCTACGGCAAAGCTGGAGGATGAGGCCGGTATTCAGGGAATTCTGGTCGGTGATTCACTGGGAAATGTGGTATTAGGATATGAGGATACGATTGCGGTTACCATGGAGGATATGATCCATCACGGAGCAGCGGTTGCCAGAGGTGCGAAGAACGCACTGGTAGTAGTTGATATGCCGTTTATGTCCTATCAGGTATCGGTAGAAGAGGCAGTCCGGAATGCAGGACGTCTGATGAAGGAAGGACATGCAGGGGCCGTGAAGCTGGAAGGCGGCGAGAGCGTATGTCCGCAGATCCGGGCAATCGTAAATGCCGGAATCCCGGTCATGGCACATCTGGGACTGACTCCGCAGTCGATTCATGCGTTTGGCGGCTTTAAGGTACAGGGTAAGACCGAGGCAGCGGCGAAGAAGCTGTTAGAGGATGCACATAAGGTACAGGAGGCAGGTGCTTTTGCATTGACATTGGAGGCTGTACCAAGTAAACTGGCAGCAATGGTAACCGAGCAGTTAGACATTCCGACGATCGGAATCGGTGCCGGCAACGGTTGTGACGGACAGATTCTGGTATATCAGGATATGCTTGGTATGTTCTCTGATTTCACACCGAAGTTTGTAAAACGGTATGCGAATGTAGGCGAGGTCATGAAGGACGCATTCCGCGGCTACATCAGTGAAGTGGAGTCCGGTGCATTCCCGGCAAAGGAGAATGAGTATGCCGTGGATGATAGTGTGATCGAGAAGCTGTATTAAGAGATCGGATATAGCGAAAGCGAAGAAACAGAGTTAAGAAATCATAAGAATTATAGAAAGCAATAGAAAGCATAGTAAAGGATTACGATAATACGAATAAGAAAAGAGGAAATAATCATGAAAATCGTACAGACAGTGGAAGAAGTAAGAGCACAGGTAAAGGAGTGGCGTCAGGCAGGCCTGACAGTTGGCCTGGTGCCGACGATGGGATATCTTCATGAGGGACATAAGAGCCTGATCGATCGTGCAGTAAAAGAAAATGACCGGGTTGTGGTCAGTGTATTTGTAAATCCGATGCAGTTCGGACCGACCGAGGATCTGGCCAGCTATCCGAGAGATCTGGATCGGGATGCGGCACTTTGTGAGGGCGCAGGCGCAGCACTCATCTTCCATCCGGAGCCGGAGAATATGTACTCCCCGGATTTCTCAAGCTTCATTGATATGAACACTCTGACCAAGGGACTGTGTGGTAAGACCCGGCCGATTCATTTCCGCGGTGTATGTACGGTAGTCGGAAAGCTGTTTAATATCGTACAGCCGGATAAGGCTTATTTCGGACAGAAGGATGCACAGCAGCTGGCAGTAATCCGTCATATGGTAAATGACCTGAACTTCAACCTGGAAGTAGTTGGATGTCCGATCATCCGGGAAGAGGACGGACTGGCTAAGAGCTCCAGAAATACGTATCTGAATCCGGAAGAGAGACAGGCAGCCCTGATCCTGTCAAAGAGCTTAAATCGTGGACAGGAGCTGATCGAAGCCGGCGAGAAGGATGCGGCAGTCATCAAGAAGGCAATCACAGAGATGATCGAGACAGAGCCATTGGCTAAGATAGATTATGTAGAACTGGTAGACTGGAATACCCTGGAGCCGGTTGAGAAGATCGAGGGACCGGTATTAAATGCAATTGCAGTATACATTGGCAAGACCAGACTGATTGATAATCACATTTACGAAGGAGTATAAGACCATGACGATCACAATGTTAAAGGCGAAGATTCACCGGGCGGTTGTAGTGCAGGCGGAGTTGAACTACGTGGGTAGTATCACGATTGACTCTGCACTGATGGAGGCTGCCGGGATTTTGGAATATGAGAAGGTACAGATTGCAGATGTGGAGAGCGGAACCCGGTTTGAAACCTATGTCATTGCGGGTGAGGCCGGATCCGGCATGATCTGCTTAAATGGTGCGGCGGCACGTCAGGTTCAGGTCGGAGATCATGTTATCATCATGGCCTATGCGGATATGACGCCGGAGGAAGCGAAAAAGGCGATGCCACAGGTGGTATTTGTGGATGAGCAGAATCAGATCAAACGAATCGCACATTATGAAAAACACGGGGAGCTTTGCTAGGCTCCCCGCCTTGCGTAGTAAGAGAATTGTAATAAAGAACATCTAGCCATACAGGTATAAAAATGTTAGAATAGAGACTGAGTTATCAGACGATTTCACAATTACAGCAATAGAAGCAGGAGGAATTCCATGTTAACAGGAAAGACGGTTGTTCTGGGTGTGACCGGAAGCATTGCGGCATATAAGATGGCGAATCTGACCAGTATGCTGGTGAAGCAGCATGCGGATGTCTACGTGCTGATGACAAAAAATGCAACAAATTTCATTCATCCGATCACATTTGAAACGTTAACCAATCATAAAACTCTGGTGGATACGTTTGACCGGAACTTTAATTATAATATTGAGCATGTGTCGCTGGCGAAGAAGGCGGACATTGTTCTGGTGGCACCGGCATCGGCCAATGTCATCGGCAAGATTGCGAATGGAATTGCAGACGATATGTTGACAACGACCGTGATGGCATGCAAATGCAAGAAGCTGATCGCACCGGCAATGAATACGCAGATGTTTGAGAATCCGATCGTACAGGACAATCTAAAGAAGCTGGAGCATTACGGGATGACCGTGATCCAGCCGGCGGTTGGTCTGCTGGCCTGTAAGGATGTGGGAGCCGGGAAGCTGCCATCCGAGGAGGAGCTGATGGATTACATCCTGCAGGAGATCCGGTTTGAGAAGGATCTGGTGGGGAAGAAGATTCTGATCACAGCGGGACCGACCGTGGAAAGCATTGATCCGGTCCGGTTTATCAGCAATCATTCCACCGGAAAGATGGGCTATGCATTGGCACGCGTGGCAGCAGAGCGGGGAGCGGATGTGACATTGATCTCCGGTCCGGTGAATCTGCAGGCACCACGGTTTGTGAAGCCGGTGCCGGTAGTCAGTGCACAGGATATGTTTGAGGCGGTAAAGGCACATAGTGCAGAGGCAGATATCATTATTAAGGCTGCCGCAGTCGCGGATTATACACCGGAAGTAGTGGCAGACGAGAAGATTAAGAAGTCGGACGGAGAAGCAGAGCTGAAATTAAAGCGCACGACAGACATTCTGAAATGGCTGGGCGAGAACCGTGTTGCCGGGAAGAAGCAGTTTCTGTGCGGATTCTCCATGGAGACGGAGCATATGGTTGAGAATTCCAGAGCGAAGCTTGAGAAGAAGAATCTGGACATGATCGTAGCGAATAATCTGAAGGTTCCGGGTGCGGGCTTTGGTGTGGATACCAATGTGGTAACCCTGATCACGAGAGCGGAGACGAAGGAGCTGCCACAGATGAGTAAAGAAGAGGTAGCGGCAGGGATTCTTAATGAGATCCTGCGGCTTCAGACACAGGGAAATGGAACAATCGTTTAGAATAACAGAGGTGGGGTGATGATATGCGCCTTGGAGCATTAGAGGCAGGTGGCACGAAGATGGTATGTGCCATCGGTGATGAGAAGGGTACGATTTATGAGCAGGCTTCGATTCCGACGACGACACCGGAGGAAACGATGCCGCAGATCATAGAGTATTTCCGGACGCATGGATATGCAGACGGACAGCAGCTGGACGGAATCGGAGTTGCAGCCTTTGGACCGGTGGATGTAAAGCCGGCATCTGCGACTTACGGAAGGATTCTGGATAGTTCAAAACTGGCATGGCGGCAGTATCCGATTTTGAATGTATTGCAGGATGCATTTCCGATACCGATGGGGCTGGACACGGATGTGAACGGTTCCTGTCTGGGGGAAGTGACCTATGGGGCCGGCAGAGGACTGGACAGTGTGGTATATATAACGGTAGGAACCGGTATCGGTGCCGGAATCTGCATGGATGGAAGACTGGTTCACGGGATGCTCCATCCGGAGGCAGGACATATGCTGATCGCTCCGGTCAAGGGAGATGAAGCACATTGCGTCTGTCCATATCATACGCATTGTCTGGAGGGACTGGCAGCAGGCCCATCGATCGAGAAACGCTGGGGTAAGAAGGCAGCGGAGCTGGCAGACTGTCCGGAGGTATGGGAGCTTGAGAGCACCTATCTGGCACAGGCGATCACGAATCTGATCATGGTGGTTTCGCCACAGAGATTTATTCTGGGCGGCGGCGTTATGCACCAGCAGCAGTTATTTCCGCTGATTCGCCGGAAGGTAGTTGAGAATGTAAACGGATACATCCGGACACCGGAGATGGCAGATATGGATACTTATATCGTGCCGGCCGGCGGGAAGGATGATCAGGGAATATTAGGTGCCCTGCGTCTGGCGCAGATGGCAGTAGAAGAGAGATAAGGAGAGAAACTATGACACCAATTTTTTTAAAACCGGTATTTAAGGAAATGATCTGGGGCGGTAACCGTCTCGGTACAGATTTCGGCTATGAGATTCCGGGAGATGACACCGGAGAATGCTGGGCGATCAGTGCGCATCCGAACGGAGACTGCGAGATCGCAAACGGAGAGTATGCAGGGATGCATTTAAGCGAGCTGTGGGCGAACCACAGAGAGCTGTTCGGCAATGTGGAAGGGGACCGGTTCCCATTATTGATCAAATTAATTGATGCGAAGACCGATTTAAGTATCCAGGTACATCCGAACGATGCTTATGCGAAGGAGCATGAGAACGGTTCCCTGGGGAAGACCGAGTGCTGGTACATCGTAGATTGTGATGAGGATGCGCAGATCGTGATCGGACATCATGCGAAGAATCACGAGGAAGTAAAGGAAATGATCCTAAACAAGCGTTGGAATGATTTCATCCGTGTGATCCCGATCAAAAAGGGTGATTTCTTCCAGATCAATCCGGGTACCCTGCATGCGATCAAGGGCGGCACTCTGATCCTAGAGACCCAGCAGAACAGCGATATTACATACCGGGTATATGATTATGACCGGTTAAGCAACGGGAAACCGAGAGAGCTTCATGTAGAGAAGAGTATTGATGTGATCGAAGCACCGTTTGTTCCGTATGAGGTATCTGCGAATAAAGAGACCGGTGCAGGCTATGAGAAACAGAACCTGATCACCTGTGATTTCTATGCAGTAAACAAGATCGACATTGACGGAACCGCAGATTTCACACAGGATAAACCATTTTTGGATGTGAGCGTTCTGGAGGGCGAGGGTACGATCGATGGGATCGCAATTAAGAAAGGCGATCATTTCATTCTGCCGGCAGGCTACGGAGACTATACATTGAGCGGCAAAATGATGCTGATTACCTCAAGCTTATAAGAATAAACAGCAGAAGTGCGATCAGAATAGAATCAGGATAGAATCAGGATCAGGTGTATGAAGGAGAGACACAATGATTTATGAGTTTGGTCAGGAGCTCCGGGAGGTATCTATTGCAGACATTGATGAGAATCATCTGACTGCGGGATATCTGAGTATCGAGGCATTGAAAGCATCCTATAAGACATTCGGATTTTCGGAGTATAATCTGCAGGAATGTACGACGGAAACCGTGAACTTCCGGAGTAGTATGGATGTATATGAGAATTATAGTTTCGGTATTTTAAATATTATTAATGTAAATGATGTATATGGTCCACGGGACCGGATCGGGTTCTTTGTGAAGAAGAATCTGTTCCTGATCGTGGATATCCGGGATGCGGATAATTCGACCAAAGAGATTTTCCGGTCGGCTGTGGAACGGTTCCAGCCGGATAAGATGACGCTGGAAAAGCTGATCTACGGATTTTTTGACCGGCTGCTTTACACAGACAGCAAGGACTTGGAGGAAAAAGAGTTCCGTATTGAGGAAATGGAAGAAGAGATTCATGAAGGAGCGATTGACCGGAAGTACATCGGCTCCATTCTGGCGCTGAAAAAAGAAGTGACGATTCTCCGGAATTATTATGAGCAGCTGATCGAGGTCGGAGAAAATCTGGCAGAGGATGAGAATAATCTGTTCCCGGTAGATGAGCTTCGGTACTTTAAGATGTTTACCGGCAAGGTGGAACGGCTGAGCAACAATTGTCAGATGTTAAAAGAGAATCTGGTGCAGGTGCGGGAAGCGTACTCTTCTTCTCTGGATTACAGTATTAACAGTGTGATGAAGCTTTTTACCGTGGTGACAACGATCTTTATGCCGCTGACATTGATCACCGGCTGGTATGGAATGAATTTCTCCAACATGCCGGAGCTGGCGTGGCAGTACGGATATTTGTTTGTGGTAATATTAAGTGTTACGGTCGTGGCAGTCTGCTTCTGGGTATTTAAGAAGAAGCATCTGCTGTAATACAGAGCTCTGGATTCGGGATGGAATCCCGGTGAGGAGTAAGAGAAATAAAGTGAGAAAGGGTTTTGAACATGCGATTCAGACCATGTATTGATATTCATAACGGAAAAGTGAAACAGATCGTAGGCGGAAGTCTGGCAGATAAGAACAATCAGGCTGTTGAGAACTTTGTTTCGGAGCAGGACGCAGGCTTCTATGCGAGGTTGTACCGAACGAACGGATTAAAGGGTGGACATATCATTCTTCTGAATCCGGCAGGCTCGGAATATTATGCGGCAGATGTAGAGCAGGCGAAGCAGGCACTGCGGGAGTATCCGGGCGGTCTGCAGATCGGTGGCGGCATGCAGACGGAGAATGCGGCACAGTTCCTTACCATGGGAGCCTCCCATGTGATCGTCACCTCCTATGTATTCCGGGACGGCAGGATTTATTATGACCGCCTGAAAGAGCTGGTGCATGCAGTCGGCAGGGAGCATCTGGTGTTGGACCTTTCCTGCAGAAAGCGGGATGGGGCTTATTATGTGGTGACAGACCGGTGGCAGAAGTTCACGGATGAGGTTGTGACAATAGATCTGCTGGAACAGCTGGCCGGTTACTGTGATGAGTTCCTGATTCATGCAGTGGATGCGGAAGGAAAGGCGAAAGGAATCGAGCAGCCGCTGGCACAGATGCTTGGCAGTTGGTCCGGACTTCCGATTACATATGCCGGAGGTGTAGGCAGCTTTGAGGACTTGAAGGTACTGAAAGAGCTGGGACAGAATCATCTGGATGTGACGATCGGCAGTGCTCTGGATCTGTTTGGCGGATGCATGGAGTATGAGAAGGTACTGGAATATTGCAGCGGGGAAGTATAGGCGCAGCAGGACAGAGAAAATAAAAAGACAGAATTATAAAGAGCGAGGAAAGGCAGGAGACAAAATGAGAAAAGCAAAACGTGTATTGGCGGTGGCAGTGGCACTGACCATGGGTCTGACGATGGCAGGCTGTAAGGGTGGTAGTCCGTCAGAGGGTTCGACAGAACCGGTATCTACGGAGGAAGAGGTATCCGGAGATAATCTGATCAAGAACGGTGATTTCAGTGACGGGCTTACCAACTGGACGATTTATACGAAAGGCGGAGAAGCACAGCAGCTGGTAACAGACGATGGCGAGATGGAGATCAAGGTATCCAATCCCGGTACACTGGACTATGCGATCCAGCCATATTATGACGGATTCTCATTGGACTCCGGCTGTGAATATCAGTATTCCTTTGATGTGCGTTCTACCGTAGAGCGTACGATCCAGTGGCGGTTACAGTTAAACGGCGGAGATTATCATGCATATGTGAGTGATATTGTAACGGTGAATGAAGAGGTTCAGCATGTAACCTGTACCTTTAAGATGGAAGAAGCTTCCGATCCGGCACCAAGACTCTGTATCAATATGGGTATGGTGGAAGGATGTCCGGAGGATCTGGGAGAACATTCCGTATACTTTGATAATTTTGCATTATATATGACGGATGATTCCGGAAAAACAGAGTCGGAAACCGAAGTTGAGACTTCCGATATCAATGTAAATCAGATCGGTTATCTGCCGTCAGAAGAGAAGAAGGCGGTTGTAAGACAGGATGGCGGCGATGCGATCACCGGCAGCTTTGATGTGGTAGATCAGGATGGTAAGACGGTGTATACCGGAGAGCTTCAGGATGCAAAAGCGAACCCGTCTTCCAAAGAGCAGACTGCCATTGCAGATTTCACAGAGGTTACAGAGCCAGGTACTTATAAGATTGTAACTGCAGACTATGGAGAGTCCTTCTCATTTGAGATTGGGGAGGATGTGTATGACGCTGTATCCGACAGTGTTCTTCATATGTTTTATCTGCAGCGGTGCGGAACCGAGGTTCAGGATGATGCCTTTGGTCATGCAGCCTGCCATACGAACGGAGCGATTGCATATGGTTCAGCATCATCCGCATTCACAGAGGTGCTGGGTGGCTGGCATGATGCCGGAGACTATGGACGTTATGTGGTTCCGGGTGCAAAGGCGGCAGCAGATCTGATGCTGGCATATGAGGCATATGGCGATCAGTTCGGAGATGATACCAGTATTCCGGAGAGCGGAAACGGTACACCGGACATTCTGGATGAAGTAAAATATGAATTAGACTGGATGCTGCAGATGCAGGATACAGAAAGCGGCGGTGTATATCATAAGATTACCGGAGAGAATTTCCCGGATACCGTTATGCCGGAGGAGGAGACCGCACAGATGTATCTGGCACCGATCTCCACCACAGCAACGGCAGATTTTGCCGCAACCATGGCAATGGCAGCACGGGTATTTAGTAACGATGCAGCCGGTCAGGTATATCTGGATGCAGCGAAAAAGGCATGGGCATATCTGGAGGTGACTCCGGGAGATGGCGTTGGCTTTAAGAATCCGACCAGTATCGTGACCGGTGAATATGATGATACCAATGATACGGATGAACGTTATTGGGCTCTTGCAGAGCTTTATAAGACCACAAAGGATGAAACCTATCTGAATGCACTGAAGGGATATTCCGCAGAGGAGATCGGTACCGGTCTCGGCTGGCAGAATGTAGGTCTTTACGGTATGTATGCATATCTGACCTCCGGTTCATCGGATGATTATTATGCGTCTGTAAAGGCACAGTTTGATAATGCGGTAGAGACTGCATATGAGAAGTATGAGAAGGATTCCTACGGCGTATCCCTTGGAACGTCGGATTATACCTGGGGCAGTAATATGAATGTAGCAAACAACGGTATGTTATTCCTGATGGCGAATCAGTTAGAGGCGAATCCGGATTATGTAAAGGCAGCAAATGCACAGGTGGATTACCTGATGGGAACGAATACCAATTCCTACTGCTTTATCACAGGATTCGGTACTTTATCACCGGTAAATCCACATCACCGTCCGTCACAGGCAGTTGGTCAGGCAATGAGCGGAATGCTGATCGGAGGTCCGGATTCCAATCTGGAGGATCCGTATGCAAAGGCGACTCTGGTAGGAAAGGCACCGGCAACCTGCTATGTGGACAGTGTACAGAGTTATTCCTGCAATGAGATAACCATTTACTGGAACTCTCCATTGGTATACCTTCTGGCAGGCGTAGAGGCAGAATAATAACGGGAGTGTGTGGATGAATGGATACACAGAAACGCAAGGAAACGTTTTGGACTAAAAATTATATATATATATTGGCAACCGGGATCCCGGCATTGATTATGCTGGGAGTCTGGATTGTGGATAAGATCGGGCCGGGCGGGCATTCGCTGATCATTATTGATGGTCTGCATCAGTATATGCCGTTCTTTTCGGATTATCAGGATAAGCTTCGGGAGGGAAGCAGTCTCTTTTACTCCTTTCAGGAGGGAATGGGAACGAATTTCCTGTCCCTGTGGTCTTATTACCTTGCCAGTCCGCTAAATCTGCTGATTCTTCTGTTCCCAAAGAGCGGTCTGAATACAGCAGTCAGTCTGATCGTATCGCTGAAGATTGTCTTTTGCGGGTGGACATTCGCATATGCGGCATTGCATCGGAATAAGGTGCAGTACCGGCATCCGGGCGTGATCCCGCTGGCAGTTGCATACGCAATGTCCAATTATGTGATCGGTTATTACTGGAATGTAATGTGGATGGATTGTATCATGATCTTTCCGCTGATCGTGCTTGGATTTGATTATCTGGTATCAAAGCGGGATCCGAGACTTTATATTCTGACCCTGTTTTATGCATTGTTCTGCAATTATTTCATCGGATTTATGATCTGCATATTTCTGGTGCTGTGGGCGGTGCTTTATGATTACAAAAATATCCGGGAAATGGGACGGACGGCGTGGATGTTTGCCTGCAGCTCCCTGCTTTCCGGCGGCCTGGCCGGAATTGTATTGGTTCCGGCATATATGGGAATCATGAATACAGCTTCGGCGAAGAGAACACTGCCGGGCTGGACCCAGTATGGAACCCTTTGGAATGCCATACAGGCGCACCTGATCGGGAATGAACCGATCAACAATCAGGTCGATGACAGTGGTGTAAACCTGTACTGCGGTATGTTTGCACTGTTCCTGCTGTTTGTTTATATGTTCAGTAAAGAGTTTGCATTACGGGAGAAGATCAAATATATTCTGATCCTAGGATTTATGCTGATCAGTTATAACACGGAGATTCTGAATTATATCTGGCACGGCTTCCATAATCAGTACGGAATCCCGAACCGGTTCTCGTTCCTTTATATCTTCCTGCTTCTGTGGATCGGATATGAGGTGCTGTTACGATACCGGCGGATCGGAACGGTGCCGATGCTGTTATCCGGGATCTTTACGACCGGAATCACGCTGTTGTGTTATTATCAGGCGGATGAGAAGCTGAAGACGGTATTTTATATACTGGCGATCGCATTGCCGATCGTTTATATGATCCTGTCATTGCTTTATCATCATTTTGAGAAGGCAGGGAAGGTCTGGAGAATCGTTCTGGCGGCGGTGATGAGTCTGGAAATGATCGGCGGTGCGATTTACGGATGGACCTGTAACGGAACGATTGATACTGAGTACTATTTCAGTGATACGGATGCAATCGCACATATTAAGGATACACTCTATGCCGAGGATGACAGCTTCTATCGCATGGAGCTTGGAAATACGAAGATGCTGGATGAGCCGACCTGGCACGGACTTCATTGTCTGACCCTGTTTGGCTCGACCGCACAGGGCAGTATGGTAACTGCAATGGGGCGGCTGGGATTCTATACCGGTGCCAATGAGTATCTGTATTGCGGGGCAACCCCGCTGACAAATGCGATCACATCCATGAAATACGTGATGTATCGGGATGGTGATTTCAATAATAATACTATGGTTTATAAAACAACCTATGACGGTGTGTCGGTTTATGAGAATCCGTACTGGCTGCCGATCGGTTTCTGTGTATCGCAGGATCTGGCATATTATGAACCGATATCTACGTATTTTGAAGTGCAGAACGGATTTGCACAGGCAGCGACCGGTCTGGACTCGCAGCTGTTTACGGTAACGGAGCCGATCTATACGGCAAGCGGAACCGGTTGTACGACGACGGTGAAGGATAATCAGATCACGTATGTAAAGGATGGCGTAGAGAAACCGACCGTACAGGTAAGCTTTCTGGTAGAGGATAATGTAGATCTGTATATGGATATTTCCGGTGGCAATGTCAGACAGGTAAAGCTTTATCTGGATGGCAGACAGGTAGCCGATGACCGTTATCAGAACCAGGCATTTCATCTGGGAGCGCTGACACAGGGGCAGCAGGTTATGTTGGAGTTCACATTTAATACCGGTGGTTCGGATCAGGATACCATTACCCTGCACACGGCACAGTTCCATAATGAGGTATGGGATGCTGTTTATGAGCAGCTTCAGAAGAACCCGATGGAGGTCACGGAGTACCGGGACGGTTATGTGAAGGGAACCGTAGAAGCAGATGATATGCAGATGCTGTTCTTCTCGATTCCGGAGGACAGTGGCTGGAGCATTTATGTAGACGGTGAGAAGGCAGAGCATACATCGGTTATGAATGCGTTTATGGGTGTTATGCTGGATGCAGGCAGTCATACCGTAGAGCTGAAATATACCTCGGTGGGCTTCTGGAAGGGACTGATCCTGTCGTTGGTTTCCCTGGTGATCCTGTTGATCGTATGGCAGATCATCCGGCGGTATTTAAAGAAATGGAAGGCGTCAGAGGCAGCGAAGGCGGAAGCAGATGCTGGCAGTGAGGAAGAGCCGGTAAAGGAAGCAGCAGATGGTTCAGAGACATCGGAGCTTCCGGATGATAGATTGACAGAAGAAACGGTAGAGGAGTCGGAGGCAGATTCCGTGGATAGCATGGAGAATTCATAAAGAACATGTGACAGATCAACAGAAAGGAGCTATGTATGAAGAAAAAAATACGAAAAGCGGTGATTCCGGCAGCAGGCCTGGGGACCCGTTTCCTGCCTGCAACGAAGGCAATTCCGAAAGAAATGTTACCGATTGTCGATATTCCGACAATCCAGTACATTATAGATGAAGCGGTTAAGAGTGGAATCGAGGAGATTCTGATCATTACCAATTCAAACAAGCATTGTATGGAGAATCATTTTGACCGGTCCTACGAACTGGAGGAGCGGCTGAAGGAATCCAACAAGATGGAAGAATATCACATGATCTGTGACATTGCAAAGATGGCAAATCTTTATTATGTCAGACAGCAGGAACCAAAAGGACTGGGACATGCCATCCTCTGTGCAAAGAGCTTTATCGGAGATGAGCCGTTTGCAGTGCTTCTTGGGGATGATCTGGTCATGAATGAGGACGGAGACCCGGCAATGCGCCAGCTGATCGCTGCGTATAATCAGGTAGGTGCCAGCATTATCGGTGTACAGCAGGTACCGCATGAGAAGGTCAGCCGATATGGGGTGATCGAGCCGACCCGCAAGATCACCGGAAGACGGATCAAGCTGTCAGATCTGGTGGAAAAACCGGCGGTAGAGGAAGCACCGAGTGATCTGGCGATCGTAGGGCGTTATGTATTAATGCCGGAGATCTTCGAGGTGCTGGAAAACCAGCAGCCGGGCAGAAACGGTGAGATTCAGCTGACCGATGCACTGCGTGATATTATGATCAGTCAGTCGGTGTATGCGTATGAGTTTGAGGGTCAGTGGTATGATGTCGGTGATAAGTTCGGATTTATCAAGGCAACGATCCATGAAGCCCTGAAACGGGAAGAGCTGCAGGAGCCATTGATGCAGTATATGAAGGAATTAGTTACGGATATAAAGTAAAGCCGGTTATTTTTTATAGAATCTAAAGCTAAAACGACAGGGTGCATACATTGACAAACTGTCTGCTTTGTGAGAAAATCAAATTAATTATAGGGTTATAATATATATTAATATTGGGGAATATCCACATGTATATGGAGACTAAGAAAAAGGGGTGTAGCTATGAGTTCAGGTTTAGAACTAAATTCTTCAAAGAAGAAGATCTTGATCTTATCAATCGTTGAGGTCGCAGTGATCTTGATTTTGGATATTATATTGATATCCAGACTTGCAAGTGCACAGGACGCAGGCGGCGTAAAGAGCATGGCAATCGTATTTACCATACTGTCGCTGATCGTAGTCGGTGTTGTTGCATTCTTAATGGTACGGGAAGGCGAAGAGGTTAACAAGGAATCTACAGTTAAAAGCGATAAGTATAAGAAGCTGTTCCTGAATCTTCCGATCGGTTTCGCCCAGGCAGAGATCGTAACACCACCCGGAACCAATGTACCGGAATTCAAGATCGCAGATGCGAATGAGCGGTTCTGTGAATATCTGGGACTGGAGCCCGGTGCTTATCAGGACAAGCTGCTCAGCAACTGTAAGCAGGATGTATTACAGAGTGTAAATGCATGGTTCCGTGCATATGATAATTCCGGAACGAAAGAAGGGGATCTGATGGCGGTTGAGATCACCATGGAGAACCTTGATAAAGTATTTAATACCGTTATGTATAAATCAGAAGCGAATTACATTAATATGGTTCTGATCGACATTACGGAACAGAAAGAGACTGAAATGAGCCTGAGCAAGGCAAAGGATGAGGCGAATATCGCATATAAGACACAGGCTGAGTTCCTGGCGAATATGTCTCATGAGATCCGGACACCAATCAATGGTATTCTGGGTATGTTACAGCTGACACTGGCAGAGGATGATCTGCAGGCAGACTATCGGGATAATCTGGTAACAGCCAAGAACTGTGCAGATACCCTGCTCCGTCTGATCAATGATATTCTGGATATCAGTAAGCTGGAGGCTGGTAAGTATAACTTAAGATATGAAGTATTTGATGTGAAGTCAGCGATCGAGGAAACTGTGGCAGCACAGGTTCCGCTGGCAAACAATAAAGACCTGACTCTGGACTGCAGCTTCAGCGGCAATATTCCGGAAATGGTTAAGGGTGATGGCGAGCGAATCAAGCAGGTATTGAACTGCCTGTTGTCGAATGCGATCAAGTTCACATCCGAGGGTGGTGTCCGTGTTAAGGTAGCAACCATGGATGGTGATGAGCCGGATAAGACAACCTTAAGAATCGCGGTTGTAGACTCCGGTATCGGTATTTCAGATGCGAACAAGAGTAAGCTGTTTATCCGGTTCAGTCAGGTAGACAGTTCCGATACCAGAAAATACGGTGGTACCGGTCTGGGACTGGTTATCACGAAGCAGATCGTAGAGCTGATGGGTGGTAACATTACCGTTCAGAGTAAGGAAGATATCGGTAGTACATTTATTGTAGAGATTCCTCTTAAGATTGTAAAAGCTTCTGAACAGAAGCCGGAGAAGAAGGAAGATTCCGCAGTTATCTCGATCAAGGGTCATAAGCGTGCAAGAATCCTTGTAGCAGAAGATGAGCCGGTCAATCAGCAGGTTATCGGTAAGCTGCTCGGTATGGCAGGATATTCTTATGATATTGCCGAGAATGGCGAGAAGGCCGTTGAACTGTTTAAGCAGAAGTCTTATGACGCAGCATTGTTTGATGTGCAGATGCCGATCATGGATGGTCTGGCTGCCACACAGAAGATTCGTGAGATCGAGGAAGAAAAGGGCATGAAGCGTCTGCCGATCATTGCGGTAACAGCCAGAGCGATGTTCGGAGATAAGGAGCGGATCCTGGAAGCGAAGCTGGATGATTACATAGCGAAGCCATATAACTTAAATGATGTGGTTGAGACGCTGAATCGTTATGTATCGCAGAAGGATGACGCAGAGTAAGCAGAGTATAATAGTAAGATACATAGATAGTAACAGAACTCAAAAGGAGTGCCGGTTGACCTGTGGGGTCATACCGGCACTCCTTTTGAGTAGCAGTCATCCGGTAGCTCGGATGGCAGATTGGTAAGGTTTTTCTGCTTGGCAAGCCGGAGCAGAAATTTATAACGTACCTGTACGGCATTCAGTTCATAGATATAGCAGTCAATCAGGTCGGGATCTGTAATGTTTTCCAGATTGGATAAGGCAATGGCATGTGCCTGTCTGGTCGATTCAATCTCATGGAGCAGAGTCTGACGTTCTCTTTCTGCCTGAAGCTTCTGTAATTTTTTTTTAGTCATTGATAGTTCCACCACCTTTTTATCACTGTTTTATTTAGTATAGGCGGGAAGCAGCCAATTTATTCCAGTATGATGCATATTAAAATCTGCCGGAAACGATTTGAAAGAAAGTGGCGGGCAGGCGGGTATAAAAT
>CABQJA010000020.1 GCA_902464345.1 uncultured Clostridium sp. | reverse complement strand
TATTATTTATAAATAATAGATTGCTCATACTGGCATTGATCATACCCGGCTCCAGATTTCCTTCTGCGCCTCCGCATCTGGAAATCTGTACAAGAAAGGACACATCCGCAGTATTTCTTGGTATCTGTACATGAACCCCATCTCCGAATATCAGCAGCTTATTCATGCGGTCTATACAATAATGCCTGTCCCCTGCCCTTGAACAATCAAAATTATTTACCTCTTCCCAACGTACAAAGAACCTTATGACATTTCCCTGCATGTCTCTTTCCATACGAACCTTATCCGGATGCGTTGCCAGCAGCTTATTTTTACCACTCTCCGTAAGACTGTTCGTCTCATTTACCCAGACCTCTGCTGACAGCACATTGTCTGCATACAGGCGAAAGCTCATATCCGGCTGCACCTCGTCAATATAATACTCTTCTTCTGCCAGCGTCTCTGCATTCGTAACCTCCACCGCATTCATATAAATATTAGCAATACGCGGACGGAACACTCCTTCTGCATCCAGACTTCCTTCCTTATCGACTACTTTGATCCAATAGCATTTCCTGTCCTCCAATATAACCGGTGCCATATCTGCAGGCGGAAGGAATACGATCCGGTTGGAATTCGTCATTCCATTCGTATAATCCACCAGCCTTAATCGCCGGAATCCTTTCCTTGAAGAATAATAATATTCAAATCCGACCCCCTGGAAATTACCATCCTCTTCTAACTCAAACAGGATACTGATAGGTCCATTCTCCATCTTTTTATCAAAGCCCATATATAAAGCAGTATCCGTATAACTGCCTCTGCCAAACGCCGGTATTGGCTGTTCCCCATATAACAGCTTCGTCAGATCCTGCTTCTGTGTGCCTGACAATCGTTCCAGATATTCCGGTCTGAATATCTGTCCGTCATATGCATATGCGATCTGCATATCTGTTATCACCGGATAATGATGTGTACACGGACGTAGATAGCAGTTATCTGCCTTCAATACCTGCAGTCGTATACATCTTCCATTGTCACCACCGATTGTCTGTTCCTGCCAGTCTTCCGGACACAGGAAGGATATCTCACACTCTCTGGACTTCTCCGTACGGAATATCTGTCCATAGGATTTCTCACACTCCAGCTGTTTCCATCCGGTACCGTTATAATATTCCAGTACCACCTCATCCACATAAGTATCTGCCATGACCTCCGTTATCAATACCCGTGGCTTGCGCTTGATGATCTTTAATGATTCTTCTTCCTCATGCTTTGTCAGATATATGGAATTCTCTTCCAAACGGAGCTGAAACCGTATTGTAATTCGCGCACCCGGCTTATGGAAATATTCATCCTCTCCGATATAAACCTCCTCATACAGTGCTAACGTATCACCAAACGGCCGAAACTCCCGGACATCTAAATCCAGACTTCCCGTATTCACAAATTTCGGTGCAACCGGTGTTCCGAAGGAGGATACCCGGATATCCCGAAAAACAACGGCCTGTGCCGGATTCTTACATGCTTCCAGCAGGATCACCGAGTAACTCCGCCCTGCCTTTTCAACCTTCTTACACGGAGCGGATTTCTGCAGATATAGATTTCCGTTTTCATTAATTTCTACCTTTGTAAACGGAATAAAGCCCTCTTCTCCATAATACAGGATCCGGTACTGCCCCTGCTGCAGGCCTTCCATAAATTCCGCACCATCCTCTATTTCAAGAATAATATTACTGTTCTCAACATCAAATAAATGGGAATGATATAAGAGCAGCCCATGCTTCTCGAGTCCGGTCTTCCGGAATTCAAACAGTCCAAACGGATATTCCCGATACTCCTGCTCATCCGGCTTATCAATATAATATGGCGGTTGAAACGTCCCGTATAACGGTAGCATCTTCCCGGTTCCGGCAGAGGTCATAAACATCCGGACCAGTCGGGATGTCGTAACATAAATCGGACTCTCCGTCTCAAATACTACCGGCTCATCCTTCTCGGTTGCCGCCAACAGTTTTACTCCCCGATCAACTGCAACTCCGGTCATAGAATCTTCTGCCGGCTGCATAGTCACCATGGCACTTGCAGGAATCGCAGGACGCAGGGATACTCCCAGCATATTTACAAATTCTACTCGAAACTGCTCCAGCGCATCATTATATTTATCCACATTGTCCATCATCTGACGTGCATAGATCATACTGATAACAGATCCTATATCCGGATTCTCCGTATCAAACTTCCACTCCGGTACATAGGACTCGGACAGTCGCTTTATTTCCTGCAATATATCCTGCTCCGTTCTGGAATCAATCGTTATGGTATTATAATTGTTCTTGTTCCATTGTCTCATACGCTTCACTCTCTTCTTCCGGTTCTCCGCTTAGATAAAACGGAAATACCATATTATCCCGGACACTGCCTCCCCTTAACCGATAATCAATATATATCATCAGGCATCCGCTCTGACTGCGGGCGTCCATACGGATCGTTACCTGATCGATCCTTGGCTCATTATTCAGAATATCTGCTTCCAACTCCTGCTGCATCAGTGCCAGCATTGTCTCTCCGGTATCTGCAAATGCATATGACAGAATGCTGCTTCCATATTCCGGACGCATAAACCGTTCTGTCTTCTGCGTCATCAGGATCAGATAAATGCTCTCTTTTACACTCTCTTCCTTCGAAGATAATACAAATCTTCCGGTTGCTTTATTTACCTGCGGCGGAAACTTCAGCCCTGCTCCCAGATATAACTTCTCATCCATACAGTCTCCTTTCTGTTGCTAGCCAATGGATATCGGTGTACCACTGATCTTCACCGTACCACTACTCTCCGCCTTAAGGGCGGTGGTTGCCGATAATGTCAGATTCGCTGCCGAAAGCTTTCCCTTTGCATTCGAATTCAGATCTACAGAATCCTGTGCCTTTACAGTTAATTTATTACATTCAACGGATATACTTCCTTTTTCACCATTCATCAGGATCGTTACTCCATCCCCGACCTCAAGCTTTAATTTAGCCTTTGCCTTTATTCGCATTTCTCCACTCTCTGTCAACAGCTCAACTTTGTTATCACCCTTTTCATCACTGACCAGGATCTGTTTCTTCTGATTGTCCAGCACCAGCTTGTGTTTATTTCCGGGTGTATATAGGGATATCTTATCTTCCTCTCCGTCTCCCTGTGCGGCGTCCTCGAATTCCAGCGTGCTACCATGCTTGGTCACGATTCTCTTCAATTCATTGTTTTGCTGAACCGTACTCTTAAAGAACTTATCTGAGTCCTTCGGGATGCATCCAATAACATACGGTTTCTCAATATTGCCCTGCTCAAATACCAGAAGCACCTGATCGCCGATTTCCGGCAGAAAATAATGTCCCCATTCTTTACCGCTCGAAGGCATTGCCACTCTCGCCCATTTCAGGTTATTCGCATTCTCATCCCGGACCGGAACCGTTACACACACCCTGCCTTTCATCGTGGCATCATAATTATCTGTCACAACTCCCAGCACAACTCCGAATATCCGGTTGTCACCGGTCTCTGTCTTCATGACCTGTTTTTCTGCTATTTCATCAATAATGTCATACAATCCCACAGCCCTACACTCCTATCCTGCTTACAGCATTGCATTTGTCCTGCCCGTAATCCTCATACTATATCCCCCGGAACCTCTCAACGAATGATGCACGCCAACCATATAGAATACATTTGACGGTCCTTCTCCCATACATTGCATATCCAGAAAATATCCCGGTTTCATTTCCGGAATTCCTACCATATCACAAGTCAGGGTTCCGTATCGGAATGACATATCCTCCATCAAACGGTCTACCCGATTCTGTGCTTCTTCCTTACTGGAAATCGTAGGGTCGATATAAACCCTTTCAGATCCCTTGATCAATGGTTTTGCTTTATTACCAAGTGAAATCTTATTTGAGAATTTTCCCTTGGATTCAATCAGCTTTGCTTTCGAAGGATCTGTACTTCTGGCATAAATAATCTCGGCCAGTCCTGTAATGTCATATTCGACTTCAAAGCTATAGATTCCCTCGGACGGTGTCAATGTAAATAAAGGAGTCTGTACAGACTTTGCCTTGCGGAAGATAACATCCCCGCATTCACAGAAGAATTCGTAATTGTTCTTCTTCGCCAGCTTCACCAGAAACTCATAATCACTCTCTGCCACCATTTCTATCGTCTGATCAGCGGAAGCACCATCCACCGAAGGCTTTAATACCGGCTGTGACACCTGTATATTCCTGATGATCCCCTTGGACTGTAATCTGGCATAGGCCGTCTTCATCAGTATCTCTTTCGCCGCTTCCGTAAACTGCGTTGCCTTTAACTGACGGCTGTAATTTCCTGCCATCATGATGCTTTTTGCATCCATGGATGTCACCTGAATACATGGCACCTCATACTCCAGCATCTGATACGCGACTTTCGCGATCACACCAACAAATACCAGCTTTGCCGTTGCTCCATATCCTAAATAGATTTCTACCTTAGAGCCCAGATAAATGTATTTCTGTATCTCTTCTGTTTCAAACTGTCCCTTCACAGTGCTATATACATTATAGATATGAAAAGATGCTATAGATGCCTCATATCCACAGGTCAAGTCAACCTCAATATCTGATATCTGAAACGGAAGCTTTTCATCAGTCACCATACGATCATTAATCTTGATCACAGCTGTCGGAGTCTGAAATCCATCATATTTGGTTTGTAATGATTCAAAATCCATAGTTGCCATTTTTATCCCTCTGCTATAAATTAATCAGATTACTTGCTTTATTTAAGTGCTGCAATGCATTGCTTCCACCGCCTGCATAATTACTGTTAAAGAGCTTCGCATATGCCTGTTCCCAGTATTCTATATCATGCTTTTTATAAACTGTGGTATTCCCGGCCTTTGTCTTTGTAATATTCTGCTGGAATATCTGTATCCTGACTCTCGCCCGGATCGGCTCGCCCAAACGATTGAACATCGTATATTCCGTATCAACGCCGACAAGAGACCCATCAAATGCCATCTGATTCCAGACAAATATCACCTGCCGGCTTTCATCCATCGACATGGCACCCACGACCGCTTCGACTAACGGTCTCACACTGAATCCACCTGCACTCTTCTGCGAACCGTATAGCTGCTTTCCTAAGTCGCGCCCCCCGGAGATACTTACAATATTCTCGAAATTAAATGCATCCATCACATTCATATCATCAAAGATCAAATCCACCGACATGGTGGTCTGTACCGGTACTGTCCACTGCTGAAATACATTCTCTCCAAGTCCGCCTGCACTCCGATTCAGAATATCACCTTTCATTGTGGATATCTGTATACTGGAAGGGTTATACTGCAGTTGTATCGGAATATATCCATTCGAATTATTCTTTATCTGACCGGACATTCCCTTTAATGCCTCAGATGCCGCATTCAGCTTTTGCCCTATTTTCTGATTTGCCTTCTTTAGGGTATTTCCAACTCCTGTCGCAGAGCCTCCGCTTTTTAGCGGTGTCCGCGTAGTCTGCGGTTCATCCGGTAATGTTTCTGCCTTTTTTACCAGCAGATAGCCCTTTTCAACCCTGCCGGTCAGGCTGCCGGCTGCTCCTTTTAATACATTTGCCATATTCCTTACCCCTCTGCTATAGATTCACCAGACTGCTTAAGGTCTGTGAAGTCTTCTGCGTTATCAGATAATCCTTGCCCGCAAATTCGCGGTCATATGCCTGTTTCCACTTCTTTACCGCATCGCCCAGACAAGTGATCGTAATCCCCATTTCTGCCCGGATCGGATTACCGGTCGGACTGAACATGGTATATCGGGAATTCACTCTGGTCAGCCCACCTTCCAATACAGAGCCTCCCCATATAAACTTCACCTTTGTATAGTCCATGATCCGCATAGCTGCATGAAAACCCTCTACCTGTTGTTGAACGCTATAATTCTTACCTGCGGCGGTCTTGACTCCTTCTGCTACACCTTTTGCGATCTCTACCGGCTCCACTATCAGCTTATCCTGTCCGAAAGCCTCTTTATTATTAACCGCATCCAGAATCAAAGTCATGGATACGTCAATTCTGGCATTCAGTCCCTGAAAGTTTACACCGGAACCACTGCCGCCATAGCTTGCAACTGCGAAATTTCCTCCACCCACTGCGCTAATACGGATGGTCGCCGGATTAAACTGCACCATGTATATATTGCCTTCCAGATTGCCCTTCGCCTTTTCCTGAAGTCCTGCATCCAGAGCTGCCAGCTTATTGCCTAGTTTATTACTGTTCAGCTTCTTGGATGCCAGCTCAAGTGCCTGACTCTTTTCACCATCCATCACGATACTGTTCTCTTCCAATCGAAGCTCCCTCGTACCATTCTTTGGAAACATAATGACTGCCCGCTCGATATTTCCCAATGCACCGGTAATATTACCTTTTAATGCTGAACCTATTGACATATGTTTCCACCTCCTGATTTTCTATCGTCCTCTTCTCATTCTGTCGTTTCCAAGCCGCCGTTCCAGACGGTTATATACCTGATCGGATAATTCCGCTACCTGATTCCGCATTCCCTGCTGTATCATTTTTTCAATATCTGCAGCTGAAGTTTCCACCGTCTGATGATGTACCGTCCGTGTCTGAAGCTCCTCAATATGCTCGGTCGTCAGAAGCTGTTCCTTCTGTACAGTATTCTGACGCAGGGTGTGATTCTGCTCCAACAACTCCTCTATCACCTCTTCATCAAGGTGATTCGTCTGCTCCTTATGTACCAGATCGATCGTTTCCCAAATCTGCGGCAGCTCCTGGTGAAGCTCCCTGTACTCCTGTGGCCGGTTCCATTGCTCCACTGTCTGATGATATACATGCTCTTCCGCCTCTGTCAGGAAGACTTCCGACGTCTTTTGTTGTTCTTCCGTCAACTGTTGCTCCTGATAGACCAGATCTGCCATCAGTTGTCCGTCAGCCTGTTCTCTTACCAGCCCCTGCTTAACGACCTGCTCCGGATTCTTCCGGTATTGTTCCAGGATCCGGAAGATTTCACGAGTCTCCGGTGTCAGGATCTGATCATATGCTTCTGTAAGCTGTGTCTGCTCCGTAGTTTCCTGCTGTATTCTCTGATGATATTCCAACAGTACCTCCTGCGGATGCTCTAATGCCCGCAGTCCCTGCCGCATCATTTCCTTCCGGTCCGGCATCCGGGATGTAACCTCCCGTGTCTGCTCCAATATCTGTACCGCCTTCTGCCGATTTTCAATATTCTGCCGGTTAATCCTCTTTAGCTCCTGTTCTATCCGTGTCTGACTGTTCTGAACCACCATTTGCTCATTGTTCAGATTCTCACTGATATTCTTTATCTCCTGCTCTATCTGTGTCTGAGTATTGTAAGTCTCTGTTCGTTCATTCGTCCGTTGTTCAGAGTTCCACGTCAGATTACCGGCATTCATATACTGCTCCGTATTGCGGACCTGTTCTACCTGCTCAGCATAGGTAATCAGCTGTTTTAAGCTCTGCAACTCCTGATTTTGCTGATACTGCATCTGCTCCATGTAAGTATTAACCTCATCTGCATGCAATACCTGCATCCGATGATTTTCCTGAAACCGTTCAATGGTATCGCCTGCCGCCTGATAAAAGTCCTGATTCAACCGGTACCAGCTGTGCTTGCTGATTTCAAGCTGCGGCATACGCAGGTTATAAATACGATCTAAAATATCATATAATACTGCCTGTACTAATCGGGTAGTTACGGATGCTTTAATCGTTGTACTTTCCTCCGGTTCATACTCATAAGCATTTATGTGCTGATAAACCAACGGCTGCTGCTCCATATGCGTTACATTCTGCAGCTTCTGCAGCTGTATCTGCTGCAACAGGCGGTTCTGCTCACTCAACCGCATTTCATCCTGCCGGATATAGGTATTATTACCCGGATACGTCATTGTAAATGTCTTCATCTCCTGATAGATTTTATCTATCTGCAGACGATTCAATATAGTCTGATACAGATAATTATCCGATCTCTGCTGCTGTCCGGCTTCTTCCGCCTCCGGTTCGCCTTCTGCCCGCATTTCCTGTTTGTATTGCAGAGTCATTTCACGCAGGGTATCCGAATGCTCTGAATATATATGTACCAGTTCCCTGATATTATTTGTCTCTTCCCTTAAGCTGTTTATCTCCTTCATGAATTTCTGGATCTGACGGATTCCCAGCTTCCGCATGATACCGGATATAAATACCCGGTCCTGATAAGTGATCGTATCGGATTGTGCCAATACAATGCGGTTAACCATATTATTGATCAGAGACAGCTTCACATTCTGGTCCTGTCTGATATCCACATTTTCAACCAGCTGTGTCATACCGCCCTCACCAAAATAAATTTCCGGCGGCGCAGTTACCAGATGCAGAAAGTCTTCCGCTTCCAGGTTCGTCTGCAACAACTGGTAATTGCCTAAAATCCGTTGTCCAAAGCTATCATATCCCTGTCCAATCGGTCTGTTGATCACTAATGAAATTGGAGATTTTACTGTAAGCATACTGGTTTCTCCTCAAAAGCTTCCTGTTCAAGCTTCTTTCTTAATTTCCATCCTTCTTCTCATGAATCCTCTTGCGGCTTCTTAGGCATTTTTAACGCATGCTCCTTCTTCGGCCAGCGATTCTTCGTGCTGAAGGTTATCATATCCGATAATGATTTCTCATCCTTTATTCTTGCATGTGTCTGATTATCCCAGGTAACAGCCTCTGCCGAGCTTATCATACTCGTTAATTTATCCTTTGCCTTTGGCTCCGGATTCGTAACTGCCTTCGCATTCGCAGGCTTATCCTTACTCCATGTAGCCTTCGCTGCTGCTTCCTTCTGATTCTCTACCCGATTTTTCTTCTTTTTTTCATTTAACGGTCTCTCGGCATAACCTACAACTGCAGAATTATCTCCATCTGCCTTTGCCGCCTCCTTTTGCATACCACTCTTGCCCAGACTCAGAGTATCTGTCGGAACAGCCACGCATACCATTTCCCGATAAGCTATGGTAGTCGTCTCTACTACCAGTCCGCTCTTTTCCGCATCCAGTTCTCCGTAATCCTTCGCAATAACGGTACAGCCTGTAAATGTATATGTACGCACCGGCTTCAGACTTGGAAATGCACAGGCATTTACAAACAGGATCACCGGCAGCACCGGTTCGCTTCCCAGTGGCAACGGGTCTATCAAGTCTACTCCCACATAACGTTCTACCTTAAAGGTAAACGGCTTGGATATGGGTTTCCGCTTAATATGCACATAATCATTCATACCGCCTTCCTGAATGTATTCAAATTCATTTTCCTTCTGAAAGCCTCTGACCGCCCGGCAGGGTAAATCATAGATTCCTTCTACACGCAGCATGAAGGAATATCCGATTACCGGATGGCTCCCTGTATTTCTGACTATTGAATAATTATCTCTGTTATCCATCTGAAACGCTTTCTCTTCTCCCATATTCCATGTCCACCTCCTACCGTCTGGTTGGCTGCATATCTAAGATACTTTTCTCATGTTCCTGCTTCGAGGGATTTATCCGCTTATGAATCTCTGAAATCTCCTGACACCATCTCCGCCGGCTGGCATGATCTAACTTCATGACTTCAGAACTTCCCCAATGAAAATAGTAGGATATAAAGGATAACTCCTGATACATATCCTCCACCGGATATAGCCTTATCCCTCCGCGGTAAAATTTACAGGAATATCAAAGGCCTCCCCACATTTCGGACATACCGCATGTATCACCGGTGGTTCCACATCATTGATTCTCTGATACATATCCTGTAAAAATGCCAGATCTGCGGTAAATAATCGTTCAATAATATTAGCAGAAACCATCGGCATTCCTTCCAGCTCTGTAACCACTTTACCCAGGATGGCAATGGTCAGATAAGACGGGTTACTCAGCACACGAGGGTCTCTGGTTGCGCTGATCTCATCTCCGGCAGTTGCCAGTCTCATCTTTCCCCTTCTATGTACCTCACCATTACTATCCACATATCCCTTTGGCAATGTAAAATCGAATTCAATTTCCATATGACACTCCTTGTTCTCCTTCTTTAATTATGGACATCCCCGGCAGCGGAAGCTCCACTGCCGGTCTGCCTCATACTTCAACTTCTGTTATAACTGCTGTACCTGAACCTTAATTCGGTATAACCAGCTCTTCATATGCCAATTCCAGAGTTTCAATCGCTACTTCACTCTGCATTGCGTTTAAGTCCGGTGCATTATATTTAGCTACCCATGCATTTGTCAACATCCATACCCTTCCCCCGCCGGTAAGATTATTTACCTTTGACTGCGGAGCACCACTGTTAATATCGATCATTTCAATCTGAACATTATATCTAGGCATCGGTCCACGCACTTCACTTACACATTCCCGCAGCCATGTCTTGAATCCATTGTCCAGCGTATATCCCATCTTCAGGGTAACATTTCCATGCTTTACCAGCCCCGGGATTTTTACCGGTGCCAGACTGTTGGCATTCCCCTGGCGGAACTCGATCACATCCACAGAAGCCTCTATTCCCGTTACTTCACTGAATGCTGCATTTGCTCCTTCTACGCCATCAATATGGACATAGAAATTCATTTTTGTTAACGGATATGCTAATCCGTTTCCGTTATCGTATGCTGATACTGCCATAATACTCTACTCCTTTTCCTGTTATTATTCTTCGCTGCCTTCACCACCGGCACTTGCCGTATGCTGGGTGATCCGGAATACTACAAATTCTGCCGGCTTAGACGGTGCAATACCAATGTTGCAGATCAAACGGCCATTTGCAATATCATCCTTTGACATAGTCGAAGTACCAATCTCTACAAAATATGCCTCATTTGCAGATGTGCCTGCCAGCATATTGGTTCTCCACATATTATCTAAGAAATTACTGATCGTCATCTGTACCCGTTGCCACAGGTTTACATCATTTGGTTCGAATACAACCCAGTTTGTATTGGCTTTGATACTCTCCTCAACGTAGATGAACAGACGTCTGACATTTACATATCGGAACTGGCTGTTGCTGCTGGCGGTTCTTGCTCCCCATACACGAATGCCCTGACCCGGTAATGCACGGATCAGATTGATACCTGCAGGATTCAGGACATCCTGTTCAGCACTGGTATAGTTTGTTTTTAAGCCCGTACAGAATACTGTCTCGTTCGCCGGTGCTTTATGTACACCGCGTGACATATCATTTCTGGAATACACACCCAGCACAGCACCGGAAGGTGGAATATAATCGCTCTGTCCGGTTGCCCGATCCAGAACCTGAATCCAAGGATGATACATTGCCGCATAACTACTGTCAATTATTTCCCGATATTCCAACAGATCCTTCGTCTTGAACATATCCTTCGGCATATCAATGACTGCCATACGATTCTTAAGGTTCTCACACTGTGCAACCAATGCTACAATCACCTCCGGTATTGTAACACCCGGAATTGCCAGCATGCTGATGTTTGTATTCTCTACAAAAGCAGCCAGACCTGTTCTTGCGCCCGGTCCATTGTCCTCGCCAATAAAGGTAGCCGCATTTATCTTACTGATGTTGCCATTGCTTCCGCCATCCAGCAGGAACATTCCACTGGTATTTCCCTTGCCGAGGATCAGTTCTGCAGGGTTCATAAGCTCCTTTGCTTCTGCCACTTCGATCTTAACCAATTCACTGTTTGCCATCTTATATCCGATGTAATTCGGATTTGCTGTGTTAAAGCTTACACCATTATAATTCTCTACCTCTTCGTTATAACGGACACTGATGTTTGTCTCCACCAGATATATCAAAGTCTTTGGTACGATTGCCGTATCTATGACATCTTTCTTAAATGGTTTTGCAAATGTTACAGTGTTATCATAGATGCTGGCAATGCGGTTATACTCACCATCTACCGTAACTAGGTCTCCTTCACGGAAGCCTTCTACTGTTTTTGCTACATAGCTGTCACCGTTCTTGCCCAGAATCTGCATCTTTCTCTTAGTGACATTTGTTAAGGTAACCTGTATACGGTTGCCCCATTTACCTTCATTTGCTGCAGTAACCGTTAATATACCCTTCTTTACGGACGCTTTCTTCGCATCTGCCGGAATAACTCTGGCTACATAACAGCGTGTTCCTCCATTTACAAAGAACTGCTCTACGCTATTTGCAAGATACCGATACTCTCCGTACTCGAATTCATTTAAAGCTCCTCCGAAGATTCTGGTAAAGTTCTTCATACTGGTTACTAATACAGGTGCTCCAATCGTTGCACCTTTTTCTGCCAAGCCGATAAAGCCTGCTGTCGAGGTTCCTACCCCTTCAATTGAACGTGGGGAATTGTCAAATTCTTCTACATATACCCCCGGCGATAAATATTCTGCCATAATTTAACTCCTTTCTATTTATGTATTACCTTTTGTTGCGAAGGTGATGTAACTGTAATTGTTCCTCCGCCTAAGCCGCAGGTCAACGTACATCCCATAACCAGACAGGGCTTACCGCCTGCCTGTGTCGTCATCTGAGACTGCCTCCATGTACCCGCCGGAACCAGCGTACAAGGCTGTGGGGTCAAAACTCCCAAGGCTGCTGCCGTTGCTGCCTGTACTGCCGGATTCTGCAGTGAAATACACAGAGCAAAGGGTGGCAGGTTCGTATTCGGTGCACAATCTGCAATCGTTGCCACCGGCTTATTTTCCATAAGCACCGTACTCTGAGATGTCACATTCAAGACACTCGGTGCTGTTCCATATGTACACATACATTGTGTACCGGCTGTAATATATACCATATTATTTACCCAGTTCTCTTTCTGTCTCCTGCGAATCTACCGTTTGATAGTATGTTTGTCCATCGACTACATACCGTACCAGATAAGTGTCCGAATCATCTGTTATCCGGAGCCGAAGCAGATAATCTCCTGCTCCCCCTATCTGACCTCTCACGATTCTTACAATCGGATCATTCACTGCACAGGGCTGATTCAACGGCTGCCGAATCGTAACCCCGGTTTTTGTAATTACCTTTTTTATCTGAAAACGCTGATATTCCTGTTTCCCTTTACTGAGCAATGCGTATTCCTGCTCCGCAAGCTCCATGTTTCCATAGTAAATCAGCTGCTGTTTCTTCGGAATATATTCCTGAAGAAAACAAGACTTTGCATTCAGAGAAACCGCTTCCAGACGCTCTATGCCATCCATTCTGCCTTTTATGGTTACATAATCTATAGCAGGATTCATTCTCTCCTTAGGGATTAACGGTACTTCTATTATCCGGTATGACTTCTTTGATTCTCCATATTCCACAGAGACCGTCTGCGTCTCATATCCGTATACTTCTATCTCATATTGGGTATTTATCCGTGGGGTATCCATGATCACATAGACACCTCCGCCCTTATTGGCCAAAAATACGATGTTTCCATCTTTTCGGAATACCACATTATGCTCAAGAATACTTTTCCCCGTTGTCGTGTCCCGCAGCTGTAATACCATATCAAGACTATGTCTGACGATATATGTTTCCACCTAGTGTCAACTCCTCCCTTCCTCATTCATTGATTTAATTCCAAATGCAGCATCTACAACTCTTGGTGTGTCTACAATCACTTCGCTGGATAAGAAGACCGGTGCTGCCTTATAAAACAGACTGATCTGATATGGCTTATTGATTGCCTGCCATACTCTTACCTTTTCCTCCAGACTTATCTTCGCCTGAGACAGTACAATTGGAGGTTCCTCAGCATCTAACCATGGCTGCAGTTGATTTGGCCGCACAGAACTGTTATCATTGACGATCTGCGCTATCCTCCCAATGATTTTTTGAATATCCGGAGCTTTCAGCCCCATCTGGGAAGAACCATTGATAAAAACCATATAGTATAAACTATACGGATTAGGTGGCTTCTGTAAGCGCACACCACCACTGGTCATCAGAGGCGGTTGTGCAATCTGACCTTCTTCCTTGACTTCATAAAGATACAGACCTACAATATAGTCCACATCCTGCGATGCCGGAGAAGATATCTCAATGTTGTTTGGGGACGGAATTGGCTCCGGGCACATTTTTTCCCGCAGGGTCTTTACTATATAAGAACTGACATCTGCTATTATAGTGTAATCTGCCATCTAATCCCCTCCTTTTGTTAATAATGCCTGATATATTTCATCTGCCTGTTGTTTCTGTGCCGGTGTGTACAGGAGTGCTGCACTGCCGTTATCTATATACTCTATCTGACAGTCAAAATTCTTCGTTACAAAGCTTTCCGGAATATATAGACAGGTCTGATACTCCGCTTTTTTACTCATTGCAGTATCTGCCGCGGCATTTGAACGGAAACTGCTCCTGCCGGCGGTAAATTCATAATAATCCTTGCCCTTCTGAAGCGTTACAACCATATGTGAATCATCAAACACATATCGATACCCCAGTACCTCGGATATGGTTTTCGTTGACGCATACTCTTCAACCGTTCCACCCAGTTTCGTATATACATATCTGGAACCGTTCTGCAGCATAACATCACTATAGGAAGCTGCCAGATTCTTGATCGCATAATTATTTTTTATTTCTCCATACCATTCCAGTGCCAGAACTGCCTTCTGCTGATCACTCTCTGATAGACTTATAAACGGACTTCCCAATAACTCCTGAAGATATGACTCTACTTCCGCTGCACTCAATCCATCCTGGTTACTTTTTTCCTTTCCGGTCCTGATCAGATTCTTTGTTTTGGCCAGCAATTCCTCTTTGCTTTCCGTATCACCTGTTAATTCCAGGGCACTCTCTATATCCTGCATCGCCCCCGTGACCGCATGACTGTTTACATCCATCAACGCTTCCAGACTATTCAATGCATCCGATACATTATCCAGATTGCCACTTTGTATATCACTGACCGCTTCCTGACCGATCGTCAATGCAGCGGCTCCTGCTGTCCCTGCGCTTAAATTTGCTGCCGCCCATGCCTTATCTGCCTCACTGGCCGTCTCCGATAAAAGTGTTTCCGAATACTCCTGCTCCAGTCTCGCAATATCCTGATCTTTCGCCTGAATCAGACTGTCCAGCCGGTTTGCTTCACCCAGCTTATTATTATCCAGAGCATTCTGTTTCTCCTGTAGCAGCTCATTTCTTTCTTTCTGCAGGATACTCATATCTGTTCCGCCGCGACCGGCATTTACCAGATCCGATAGCTGCTGTTTTAGCCATAAAAGATACTGTTCTACGGTTTCCTCCGCTTTATCCTTCGCACTATCCTGTTTAACCGCATTTCGGAATTCATCCACGCCTTCAATCAGAGTTGTCATATACGCCTGCCCGGCTTCATTTGATAAACGAAGTACCTTAGCCTGAATCAGGAACTGATACTCTGTCCTTACTGCATTGATACTGCTTTTAGTCTCTTCTGTATATCGTTCCAGCAATGCCTGATTGCTTCCTGCCGTTGTCAGTGCCTCCTGTGATATTCCTGCTGCCAGTGCCTCCTTATATGCCTTTATCCCTTTCGGGAGCAATACGGAATTTAGATAATCCAATTCTTCTTTTCCTTTATCTACCGTATTTTCCTTTATATTATAAAGATAACCTATCTTTGTCAGAACCGTACTGCAGGCCGGGGAATCCGAAGCCTCTGCAGCCGACACCAGCTCCTGCATCAGCGTATACTCCTCTTGCCCCAGCACAGAATTGCTGTCAGAAAATCCCTTGGCCTCATATTCGTTAATGCTTGTCTGCAGATTGCTTTGTGATTCCACAATTGCTTCCGTCACCACACTATTTTTTGTACTATCTATCTTCCCAACTAAATCCTCCAGCAGAGAATAGACCTTCGTGTACAGATATACTCTCCTCTCTGCATCCAGCTTACTCATAATCGTATTCAGCATCTCACGCTCATCACTCTCATCCAGATTCGCAGATACCTGCTGATAGTACGTATTTACCGCATTTAACCGGTTTTCCCACTGAATTGCCGTCTCGTCCGGAACCACCAGCTTTTCTGGCGTCCGGTTCGTCTTCAGATCTTCATTATAGAATTCCTGAATCAATAACCGAAGTTCCTCATTGCTATCTGTATCCTCAGTCGTCGAAGCCTCATCGTCATCCGAATTTTTCTCCGGCTCCTGAGCTCCGTTGACAAGCATCTGATACTGTGTGGTCAGAGGCCGAAGTTCTTCCATATTTCGTAAATCATATGGATCGTTAATGTTGAAGATATTTACCGGCTGCCCGGTTATAAGATCATAGGTAATCCCATCTGACTTTGTATGATGCGTAAATGATAATGCTTCTACTACGCTATCCGCCACCGGTGTCCCTTCTGAAGAAATATCTGCCACTGAAGTTGCAGAGGATATTTCATACCAGCTTCCGCCGCCCAGCTCGGACTTATAATACATATCACTTTGTGAAAAGGTCGATGCAGACTGATATGCGATCTGATATATTTCATCTGTCATCGCTCCGATATAGATTAAATGCGATCCGATTGCCAGTGTCGAATTCTCAATATCTCCGCTCTTAATATGTACCGAATCCGGTGTCAGATTCATATCGTCATTCGGAGCTGCCACTGCATATATACCGATTCCTAACAAAGTCAAAAAGACAGCCATGCTTATGCTGATATATGCCATTGACTTTATTTTCTTCTTTTTCCGTACTCGCTGCATGATCGCCCCTCCTTTACTCCACTTTTTTCTCTACTAACTGCCGGCTTTCCGCATCTGCCCGGCACTCATATAACAACTGCCGGTCACTGCCATAAAAGCAGAACGTCAGATTGGGTATATCCGAAGAAATAAGCCCCAGATACTTAAACCCTGTCCGGATCGGAATCTTCTCCCGGTTCGCCAGATACATTCCATCCGCTGTCCGGATATCATAATATTGAATCTCCGCCTTATCAGTCTGTATTTCCAGACTCGCCACTCCTGTCACTGCACTTGTATTCAGGGTATATGTTCCTATCACACGGGATTCATCCGACTTTATCTGATAACCGGTCGTAATGACCAGCTTGCCGGAATATACCGAGGTATCAATCTCACAATCGTCAACAACAGTGTCCTGATCGTATAATCTGACAAATGCACTATCGACACTGTCTATTGACAATGCCAGATGCTTAATACTCCGGCTGATATCCGTACGGTCTCCGATCTGGGTTCCGTTTACCCACAACTCATATGCTGTGATCGTAACACCCAGCTTCTCCGGTATATATAAGCCAAACTCAAACGCATTATCGGATGCCAGCGAATGAATATAATAATATGCACCCTCTTCTTCCTCTTCTACTACATAACTGACTCCGCCGCCCATAACATCTGTCGAACCGGAATCCTGTGCTTCCAATCGGTCGCTGATTGCCCCGCAGGTCAATCGGTCAAAACTTGCCAATGTCTTCGTATAATCAGACAATGCTTCCAATTCTTCCATCTGCAGATCTGCATATTCCGTCTGTTCATCTGCCAGCTCCTCATAGCTGAACTGTCCCATCAGATTCTTTGCAGTATCCTTCTGAAGCGTCTCCTGTGCCTCTGCAACCTGTGCCCGCACACTTTCATAAGTAGTCCTGACTGAAATATAGTTATTAAAGCTATCTGTCACCGATGTTTCAAGAGCCTTTTTAACCTGCTGCTCCTCATCATACACATCTTTATAATTCAATGCCGCTTCATATAAAGCATACGGCTCATCCTCTACATAACGGATACCGTCTACTTCACCCTTTTTCCATTCTTTGGGAATCTTAATAAATAATATTTTGAATTTTCCCTGCCATGGGGCATCTATTTTCTGAAGAAACTCATCATATTTTAACCGGAATGCCGCCTGGTCTACATCTTCTCCATTCAGAACCTGCTGTACAAAACTATTGATCAAATTCATGTTTGTCCCATACTGATTTGACATCAATTGATTATTTGTATTCAACTCCAGCAACGCATTCGAGGTATTAACCTGTGCTTCATAATATCCCTGGTCTCTCTCATAAGTATCATTCAGGATTCCTTCTATATCATCCCTTGTTATTTCAGCACTGATATACGGATTCATAAAGGTATATCCGCTCCTGACATCCAGTCCCATTGCATCAGACAGCTTATCCTTCGCAGTCTCATAATTTCTCATATCACCTAAAAGCTGTGTCTGTACTTTCTCTACATCAGAACCGATCTTGTCCACATCGTTCTGTGTTGCCTGCCCTATTGCCAGTCTTGCCTGATTCTTCTCCTGCGTTTCCTGAAGTGTATTTAAACGCGTCTCATAGAATGTGATTTTCTCCTGAAGTGTATAACACTCCACATAGAGCAATGTTATTTCTTCATAAACTGCATATCGATTATCCAGTATCTGATGCTTTAGCACATCTATATCTGATTGAAGCTCCAGTGGCTTATATGTATATTCTACTTCTTCCTTCAGCGTCGGATCTTCCGGGAATTTGAAATTCAACAGAGGTGTCCAGCGAAAGGTTGACTGGTTCTTCTTCTTCAACTGAAGACTCTTCACCGACTGGGAATACCGGACCTGCGCCAGTGCCAGCTTGCTCTGCAGAGAGGAATAATCGGAACTGTTGCTAAGTCCCAGTGACTTCGCCTGTGTAATGGTGATCGTCTTACCGGAAGGAATTGTTGTATCCTGTTGAGTCAGCATAATTCCGGATACCGGATAGCATATCAGTGTATTTATTACCAGCACAGCACTCATCAGCACTGTCAGTAATATCTTCCCTATTTTCATAATTCCTCCCTTCTCCCTGTCATGCAGGGAATCTATCATAATCCCTCTGATCCTTATACCTGTTCGATCATATACATAAAGAACGGAGCATTCCGGTCCTCACAAAAGAAGGTATAAATCAAATCATCTGTCTGATATACATATAAATAAATCTCCGACATAGTCTGGTAGCTCTCCACAGTCTGAACCTCATCATATACAGCCGCGGTTTCCAGCTGTGTATCGATGTTCAATGGATTTCCCTTCTGATTGATCAGCTCCACAGCCACAGCCTCAGGAAGCGTTATATAAGTATTTCCCTGAAACTCCGGTTCTCCCATTACTTTCGTCAGATCATCCAGACTGCTTATCACAGTCTGCCCATATATCAATTCAGAATTCAGTACATAAACCTGAGAGATTACCGGTTCGTCCTCCACGCTGGTCTGCATCTGATCGATCCGATACATCGCCTGTATATCCTCCATATAAACCAGCGTATCCGCATCATTACTGTATATTCGGCTGCTGCCTGTATAAATATTTCCGATCTCCGAAGTCTTCTTAGCCAGAAACTGACTATATACCAGTCCGTCACAGTGAAAAGCACCTGTAAATATGATATTATCGCCACTGTCAAACAGACTGCCCTGCCCTTCCTTGCAGCCGTTCAGGAAATCACCCTCATACTCTTTGCTTCCATTCAGGCGATAGAGGATTCCGGTCCCCTGAAAACAGTTATCCGCAAATTCTCCTTCATACTGCGTCTGCCCGTCTGCATAAAACAAAGTACCCGTACCGTTATAACGGCCATGTCCAAACTCACCGCTATATATCAAATTGGAATCCTTGCTATACAGATTTCCATATCCTTCTGCATATCCATCCTTTACATTTCCTTCATATGCTATATATCCGCTTCTTGCCTTAATCTTTACATTTCCTTCAGCAAACCGTAGCGGAATAGATGTATAGCGATACACGCGCACTCCATCTGACGCAGCTTTTCCTAAACCCAGGGATCCGGCAACCGTAATCAGAAAATACAGACTTATCAATCCAACAACAATCACTACTGCAAACCCCAGCCGCCGGCTTATCATCCAGTTACGAACCGTAAAATAATCATTCTTATCATGCGGCTTTACATCAAAAAGCTTCTGCAGAAAGTTCCGCAATCCTGTCAGTACCTTGGACTGCCAGAAGCTCGGAGTCAGCCAATAACGGACTTTCGTCCAGACGGATAT
>CABQJA010000019.1 GCA_902464345.1 uncultured Clostridium sp. | reverse complement strand
TTTCCGTTACGATCGGTGAGGGAATCAATGAGATCTTTGAGGGACTTGGTGTTGATTATCTGATCGAGGGCGGTCAGACCATGAATCCGAGCACAGAGGATATGCTGAATGCGATCGATCAGGTAAATGCGAAGACCGTATTTATTCTTCCGAACAATAAGAACATTATTCTTGCAGCCAATCAGGCACAGAGTCTGGTAGAGGATAAGAAGATCGTGGTAATTCCGTCAAAGACGGTTCCGCAGGGAATTTCCGCAATCATCGCATTTGATCCGTCACAGACGATCGAGGATAATACCACCGGCATGACAGAAGCCATGCATGCAGTTAAGACCGGTCAGGTTACGTATGCAGTCCGTGATACCAGCATTGACGGAAAGACGATCCGGGAAGGCGATATCATGGGTATCGGGGATTCCGGTATTCAGGCGGTCGGTACAGATATTTATGAGACGACAATGGCACTGGTGGATGATATGGTCGATGATGATTCCGAGCTGATCTGCATTTATTATGGAGATGAAGTACAGGAAGACGATGCCAATGCATTACTGGATGCTCTGGAGAAGAAATATAAGAACTGCGATATCGAGTTACATTATGGTGGTCAGCCAATCTACTATTATGTGATTTCCGTAGAATAAAACAGGAATGGATAAAACTCTCTGACATATAATATAAAAAGATGTCAGGGAGTTTTTTTATGCAGATTTCCAGAGATGTGACAGAGGAAGTAATGGTACTCCGGGTAATCGGTGCCGGAGAGGCATGGCTTGAAAATTATCAGACCTTAATAGAGTATACAGATGAGCGGATCCGGGTAGCCGGTAAATATTCCGAAATACAGATCAAGGGTTACGGAATGCGGATAGAATATTATGGCAATATTGATATGAAAATACAGGGTGTGATTCAGAAGATTCAGTTTGAAGATTATTGTTAAAAGAATAAAAGGTGGACGCTATGGGCAGAATCAGAACCTGGTTAAAGGGATATTTGCAGGTCTATGTATCCGGAAACCGGCCGGAGCGCTTTCTTTCATTGATGAAGCATAAGGAGATTCCTGTATGGGAAGTAGAACCTTATGAACATGGCTATTTGTTTTTTATGGAGCAGTCAAAATTCCGGGAATTGGATGCTATCCGGGAAAAGGCGGGATGTAAACTGGAAATCCGGCAAAAATATGGACTTCCATTCTGGCTTTTCCGTTATCGGAAACGAAAGCTTCTGGTCCTCGGAGTATTGATTGGGTGTGGATTGGTATACTGGGGGTCGATGTATATCTGGGATGTAAATGTACATGGTACATACTTTTATACCGATGCACAGGTAGCGGATTATATCGAACAGAATGCCGTACAGCTCGGATGTCGGAAAGCGAAGGTAGACTGCCACCAACTGGAGGAAGAATTAAGAGAAGCGTTTCCGGAGATTGCATGGGTCAGCTGTGAGATCAAGGGGACGCAGCTGAATGTGGAGATTAAGGAAACACTGGAGGGAACCGAGGTGATACAGCCTGATGCGGCTCCACAGGATATTGTGGCGGCAAAGGACGGCGTGATCGTTGAGATGATCACACGGAACGGCACTCCGGTCGTGAAAAACGGTATGACAGTTGCCAAAGGAGATACTCTGATTTCCGGCGTGATTTATATCTATGATGATTTCGATGAAGTATTGGAGACGGATATGGTTGCCGCGGATGGAGATGTGATTGCAGAAACCGTATATCAGTACTCGGATTCCTTTGATATGCAATATTATGAGAAGGATTATACCGGGAAAACGCAGTATTCCCTGACCGTTGAGTTCGGAAACTTTCTGAAAGAGTTCCGGCTGCCGTTCAAAGCCTATGATTATTATGATCAGGTAGAAGAAAATCATAAATTAAAGCTGGGGCACACCTACGTGTTACCATGCAGCTTTACGGTAAACCGGTATCAGGAATATATTCCGACCATGCATACCTATACAGAAGAGGAGGCAAGGAACCGGGCACAGGAGCGGTTTCAGAACTATATCAGTAATTTATCCGAAAAAAAAGTAGAAATCATGGAAAATAATGTTACAATAGATTTCAGGGATAATACCTGTGAGGCCGTCGGAACGGTTGTGGTATGGGAACGGATCGGTTACGGAAGACCGCTGACGGTGCAGGAAGAGCTCAGACAAACGGAGGAGAATGAATGAATACAGTAGAAGCAGCAATTCAGATACCTGCAGAGCATATGCTGAATGTATTTGGACAGTTTGACAAAAATATCAAGAAGATCGAACGGACGTTGTCAGTCACCCTGATCATGCGCGGTGATCAGTTAAAGATAATCGGAAATGAGAGTACCGTACAGCAGGCACAGACGATCATAGAAGAATTGATCGGCATGTCAAAGCGCGGCAATCAGATCAGTGAACAGAATGTAGATTATGTATTGTCAACCGTATTTACGGAACAGAGCGGACATATGGAAGAGTTAGATCGGGATATTGTCTGCCATACGATCAACGGGAAGCCAGTAAAGGCCAAGACCCATGGACAGAAGCAATATCTGGATATGCTGGAAGAGAAGATGATCGTGTTCGGAATCGGACCGGCCGGAACCGGTAAGACCTATCTGGCAATGGCGATGGCAATCCGGGCATTTAAGAATAATGAGGTAAACCGGATCATCCTGACAAGACCGGCGATTGAGGCCGGAGAGAAGCTCGGCTTCCTTCCGGGAGATCTGCAGAGCAAGGTAGATCCATATCTCCGACCGTTATATGATGCCTTATATGAAATCATGGGTGCGGAAACCTTCCTGAAGAATATGGAAAAGGGACTGATCGAGGTGGCACCGTTAGCTTATATGCGAGGCAGAACTCTGGATAATGCCTATATTATTCTGGATGAAGCGCAGAACACGACACCGGCACAGATGAAAATGTTTCTGACCCGAATCGGATTCGGTTCCAGAGCCATCATAACCGGAGATTTGTCCCAGAAGGATCTGGCTCCGAATGTTAAATCCGGTCTGGATGAGGCTCTTAAGATTCTCGGAAAGATCGATGAGATCGGCATCTGCCGTCTGACCAGCCAGGATGTGGTAAGACATCCGCTGGTACAGAAAATCGTCAGCGCTTATGATGCTTATGAAGAGAAACGATTAAAGGGAAAAAATGTAAAAACCCCACCGAAACACTTGTAATAATATATCTGGTTGTTTATAATAAATAAGATACTAGATATTGATATTTAGGAGGCATTATGACAGTTAATATTGAGAATGAATATTTATGTGAAATATCCATAGATTACCTTCATATCATTCATGATATCGTGGGAGCGGCAATCGATTATGTCGGTTGTCCGTATGATGTGGAGGTCAATGTACTTTTGACGGATAACGAGCAGATACAGGAGATCAACCGGGAGAACCGTCAGATTGATCGCCCGACCGATGTGCTTTCATTTCCTATGATCGAGTTTGATCATCCGGAGGAATTTGAAATCGTAGAGGATCATCCGGAGGATTACTTTAACAGTGACACCGGAGAGCTTCTGTTAGGGGATATTGTAATATCCATGGATAAGGTATATGAGCAGGCAGAGGAATTCGGACATTCGCCGGAGCGTGAGCTTGCATTTCTGGTAGCACATAGTATGCTGCATCTGAGTGGTTATGACCATGAAGAAGATGCGGAACGAGTTATCATGGAAGCAAAACAGGAAGAAATATTACAGAATAGGGGCTATACAAGAGATTAATCTCCTGGCCGGAATGAAATGAGGTAGAAAGATGAGAAGATTCATGAAAAAAACAGTTGCAGTCAGTGTAAGTGCCGTACTTGGTCTGTCAGTGTTAATGACCGGCTGCGGTAAGGAGGATGCGAGCACCGCATCTACCGCTGCAACAGAAGCAATGAGTTCTGCTACAGATATTGAGCTGGTAAACACAGAAGGTAAGGTACAGAGTGATCTAACCGGTGAATGGGTAGATCCTGAGGTAAACCAGAACCGTCCAATCGCAATTATGATCAATAATATCGGAGAGGCAATGCCGCAGTCCGGAATCGGTCAGGCAGATGTGATCTATGAGATGGTTGTAGAGGGCGGAATCACCCGTCTGATGGCTGTTTTCTCTGATTACAGCGGACTGGAAAAGATCGGACCGGTAAGAAGTGCTAGACAGTATTATGTTCGTGCGGCAGAGCAGCTGGATGCGATTTTCTGCCATATCGGAACTTCAACCCTTGCAGATAACGAGCTGGCAAGCAGTGGTCAGGATCATATGGACGGAATGTCTGCCCTGGGTAATTATTTTATCTATCGTGATAATTCCAGAGTGGCACCACATAATGCCTATACTTCTGAAGAGGGATTAAATAAGGCTCTTGAAAATTCCGGATTTACCAGAACCCATAGCAGCAGCTATGAGCCGATGTTTACCTTTAATTCCAAGGTGAAAGATCTTGAGAACGGTTCCAGTGCGAAAAAGATCACGACCGCATTTAACGCAAATCGGGTTCCGTGGTTTGAATATCATGAGGATGATCAGCAGTATTACCGTTTCCAGTATGGAGAGGAGCAGATTGATGATCAGACGAATGAACAGTTACATTTCCAGAATGTTCTGATCTTATTTGCGGAGACCTACTCTGCAGACGGCTATCTGATGGAGGTTAAGAATAATCAGTCCGGAGACGGATATTATGCAACAAACGGTAAATATATTCCGATTACCTGGAAGTATGAGAACGGAACCATCCATTACTATACGGAGTCCGGTGATAAGCTGTCCATGAATCCGGGCAAGACATGGATTACGTACTTTGATGCAGCAAATACTGCAGGAGTTACATTCGAATAGGAGAGGTCTTATGACAAATGAGACATTGATCGGGCACGCAAAACAGGCGATGGAACGGGCATATGCACCATATTCCGGATTTCAGGTCGGTGCGGCATTACTGACGAAGGATGGACAGGTGTTCTATGGCTGTAACATAGAGAATGCATCGTATGGTGCTACCAATTGTGCGGAGCGTACTGCGATTTTTAAGGCTGTTTCGGAAGGACAGCGGGAATTTGATAAGATTGCAGTTGTCTGCAGTGAAAATAGGAAGGCATATCCCTGTGGAATATGCCTTCAAGTAATGTCTGAGTTTATGCCGGACGGAATCGTTTTGCTGGAGGATTCGGATGGAATCGAGGAATTGACAGTGAGGGAATTATTGCCTGCTGCATTTCAGCTGAATAATAGTCGGATTTAAGAAAATCCCATACAGAGTAGTTTAAGGAGATAACAGATATGAGTAACTCAAAGAGCAGCCGTCAGAATAATTTTCTGATTCAGGGCGGCATTCTTGCCATTGCCGGAATCGTTGTCCGGATCATCGGCATGATATACAGAATTCCGCTTACCCACATTATTGGAGACCGGGGAAACAGCTTATATGACAGTGCATATTCCGTGTACAGTATTATATTGATCATTTCTTCGTATAGTCTTCCGGTGGCTATTTCCAAAATGCTTGCGGCCAAAAATTCCAAAAAGGAATATGTTAATTCAGAGCGGATTTTTAAATGTTCTTTGATTTATGCAGTGATTGTAGGACTGATTGCCGCTGTTTTCTGCTATGTGGCAGCACCGATCCTTGTAAAATCCGAGGCGGCGGTTCCGGTTCTTCGGGTGCTTGCACCGGTGATCTTTTTTTCAGCGATATTAGGAACTTTCCGTGGATTATTCCAGGGACAGGGAACCATGATCCCGACCTCGATTTCGCAGATTTTTGAGCAGATCTTTAATGCGATCGTCAGTGTACTGGCAGCGTATCTGCTGGTTCGACCATACATGACAGAGGATCCGGAGGATGTACTTCCGTCCAGGGGCGCTATGGGAAGTACACTGGGAACCGGTGCCGGTGTGGTTGCCGGACTGGCTTTTGTTGTCCTGATTTATTTCATGTATCGTCCGTCTATGAAGAAAAAGGTACGATGCGGACAGAAGGCACCGATTGATTCTTATTCGGATATCTTTAAAATGATCGTGCTGACCGTAACCCCGATGGTGTTAAGTGCAGCTCTTTATAACGTGAGTCCGTTTATTGACAATTATATGATTTATGCGGTCATGGAGAAGTTAGGTTATCAGCAGGTGGATATCCAGTCTATGCACGGAATCTATACAGGCAAGTATCTGTTGCTTGTAAATATTCCGGTAGCTATGGCAAATGCGTTATCCTCTGCGATGCTCCCGAATATTGCAGCTGCCAAATCTCAGGGCGATTACAGCGGTATTCAGCGAAAGGCAAGTCTTGCGATCAAGGTTACAATGCTGATTGCGATTCCGTGTACCTTTGGTATGGCGGTACTCGGTGGCCCTGCCATCCAGCTGATCTTCGGCACGAGTACCCGGTATCCGGAGCTGGCAGGGAATCTGATGCTTTATGGAAGCTCCTTTGTGTTCTTCTTTGCATTATCGACGATTACCAATGCCATTCTCCAGGCTACGGATTATCTGCGGCTGCCGGTTATCCATTCGGCAATTGCACTGGTCATCCATACCATTCTGGCATTTGTTCTGATGTATGTATTTGATATGAAGGTCTGGGGACTTATGATCGCCACGGTTGTTTTTGCGGTTGTCCTGTGTGTGATGAATCTGATTTCCATGTACCGGAGACTGGATTTCCGTCTGGAGATCAAGAAGATCTTTCTGATCCCGGGGATTGCGGCAGTCTTTATGGCACTGATCTGCTGGGCTGTTTATTATATTATCAATCATTTCTTAAACAGTAATGCGATTGCCTTCTTAGTTGCCTTTGCACTTGGAATTCTGACCTATTTTGTGGCATTGTTCCTGTTCAACGGAATTACGGAAGAGGAGCTGCTCAGTATGCCGAAGGGACATACGATAGTAAGGATTGCAAAGAAGCTGCATCTGCTCCATGATATGGATATAAACGAAGATGACTAGCGATATTTAACGGTATAGATTGCCGAAACCTGGAAATAATCTTTTCAGGAGGGAATCTATATGTGGAAGAAATTAATTTTAGGAACCGGTATTTGTCTGCTGGCTCTGATCATAGGATATCAGATCAGTTTTTTCAGGCAGTGTAAGCAACAGGCAGACAGACATTCCGATTCTGATATATCATCCAGTGTTCCGGTAGACCAAAAGGCAGAGCGGGTGACAAGAGATACCTGTATTATCATGGAAAGCTATGATGCATCCGGTGCTTTGATCGAACGGACAGAGTGCAGTCCCGGTGCAGAGCTGATGGGGAATAACCGGCTGGATATGCTGATTTATGCCAAGGAATACCGGGAGCATGCATCGGATACCGAGAAAAAGCAGGGACTGGAGCGTATGGTTCTGGAGTCTTTTTCTCCGGAGCAGGTTACCCTGGCCAAATATTATGGGGAACCACCGGAAGATCAGGGGTATATACTGGCAGTAAAAGATAATGCAGTGATTGTATATACGGCTGACAGGGAAACGGTTTATGAATATACCAATATTGAACTGTGGATGCTGCCACAGGAGATACAGTCGGAGCTGGTAGGAGGAATCCGTGTGGAAAATGAAAGGGAGCTTTTTGATTTTCTGCAGACGTATTCCAGTTGAAACAGCAGAAAGGATACTAGATGGAAGAGGTAGTGATTATCGGAGCCGGTGCATCCGGGCTTGCATGCGGGATCGAACTGGGACGACGTGGAATTTCCTGTCTGATTCTGGAGGGAAAAGAAAAGGCAGGTAAGAAGATTTATGCATCCGGGAACGGCAAGTGTAATCTGGCAAATCGCAACATCAGTGCCGATAAATATCATTCTATGGGAGCTTCCGGATATGAACAGATCCGGTCTGTCGTTCCGGAAACCGCCGCAGCCTCTGTGGAGCGGTTTTTTCGCGAGATCGGCATTCCGTTCACGGAACGGAACGGATATCTGTATCCGCACTCTGAGCAGGCGGGTACTGTCGTTCATGCTATGGAACAGACAGTAGCAGGACTGGGCGGACGTATCCAATGTGATACCTATGTAACATCTGTAGAATGGAATAAGAAACGAAACTGTTTTCAGATTTATACGAATAAAGAACGATATCAATGCAGAAAGCTGGTGCTCGCCACCGGAGGGGCTGCGTCTCCGCAGCACGGCAGTGATGGCTCCGGATATAAGCTGGCCGGACTGCTTGGGCATTCCGTAACACCGTGTCTGCCATCCCTGTGCGGGTTAAAGGTACAAGCATCCGGTTTTCAGAAGCTGCAGGGCATTCGTGCCAAGGGACAGGCGTCCCTTTTGATCGATGGTCAGCGAATTGCAGTCGAAAGTGGTGAAATACAGTTTACACAGTACGGACTTTCCGGGATTGCTGTATTTAATCTGTCCAGATATGTGGGACCGGCATTACATACGCGAAAGCAGGTGCGGATCGATCTGGATTTATGTGTGGAATTATCGGAGCAGGAGCTTTTGGCACTGCTTAAACAGGCCAGACAGATATCCGGATACCGCAATATCGGTTCGGTTTTATCCGGTATTATTCCGGAGAAGCTGGCACGTTATGTGTTGAAATATCAGGGAATTTCGGAAGAAACGGAAATCCGTCATTTAAAACCGGAGGACAGGAACCGGCTGATCCAGATGATCAAAAGCTTTCCGGCAGATATTACCGGTACCAATACTTTGGAACAGGCCCAGGTGACAGCAGGTGGTATTCCGTTGGCAGAAATAGATCTGGATACGATGGAATCAACGGTATGTCCAGGCTGTTATTTAACAGGTGAGCTGTTAGATGTGGACGGTTGTTGTGGTGGCTACAATCTGATGTGGGCATGGGAAAGCGGAAGAAGGGCAGGACAGAGTATAAATGATACGAATTAATCAGATCAAATTACCGGTTCAGCATACGGAGCAGGATCTGCAAAAAGCAATCTGCAAGGTGCTGCGAAACCGGGAAATAAAAACATATACGATTATAAAGCAGTCTCTGGATGCGAGGGATAAACAGAAGCTGCATTACAGCTATTCTGTAGAAATTCCGGAAACCGGATTCACGCAGCAGGAAATCCGAAAATTGCTAAACAATAAAAATATTATGTTAACATCTGGTAAAAAATATGATTTCTCTGCTCAGATTCTGCATGCCTCTATAGAGGATAAACCTGCATTACAACATCCACCGATCATCGTCGGTACCGGACCGGCCGGATTATTTTGTGGATATCAGCTTGCAAAGGCCGGATATCATCCGATCCTGTTAGAACGCGGGATGGATGTGGAGCATCGGGTTCGGGAAATCCAGTCCTTTTGGGATGGCGGTGCCTTAAATCCGGACTGTAATGTACAGTTTGGGGAAGGTGGTGCCGGAACCTTTTCGGACGGTAAGCTGAATACAATGATCCATGACAAGACCGGCCGGATTGGGGAGGTGCTCCATACCTTTGTGAGCTTTGGAGCACCGGAGGATATTTTATATGTAAACAAACCGCATATCGGAACGGACCGGTTGCGGGATGTTGTAAAGAATATGAGAAATGAGATCATTCGTCTGGGAGGACAGGTATTGTTTCAGACCTGTCTGACAGATATAGCGTTTGAGAAGGATACTGCCGATGCAGACAGAGTTTGTTCCGTTACAGTAAAAGATGCACAGGGCATGCATGCGATTCCGTGTGACTGCCTTGTTCTGGCAATCGGACATAGTGCAAGAGATACCTTTGAAATGCTGCAGCAGCGGGCATTCCGGATGAGTCCGAAGGCATTTGCGGTCGGACTCCGGATCGAGCACCCGGCTGAAATGATCCAGCGTGCACAATATGGGGATTCTCCGGAAGCAAAGCTTCTTCCGGCTGCAGATTATAAGCTGACCCATCAGACCGAAGAGGGCAGGGCGGTATATTCCTTCTGCATGTGCCCGGGCGGACATATTGTAAACGCATCCTCAGAGCCGGGGATGACTGCAGTAAACGGTATGAGCTATCGTGCCAGAAATGCCAGAAATTCCAACAGTGCGATTGTTGTAAATGTTACGCCGGAGGATTTCGACGGAACGGGACCGTTAGCCGGTATGGAGTTTCAGCGTTACTGGGAGCGGGCGGCCTATCAGGCGGGAAACGGAAAAGTACCGCTGCAGTTATTCGGGGATTATAAAAGAAACCGGATATCGACCGCCTGTGGTACGATTATCCCGGATATTAAGGGACAGTATGCATTTGCAAATTTAAATGACTGTTTGCCTAAGTTTGTGAATAATGCTATAATAAAGGGCGTTATGGCTTTTGATCACCGGATACCGGGCTTTGCATCGGAGGATGCGGTTCTCTGCGGTATTGAAAGCCGGACATCATCTCCGGTCAGGATTGAACGGAATGAAGTATTTTACAGTAATTATAAAGGAGTTTATCCATGTGGTGAGGGGGCCGGATATGCCGGTGGAATTACCTCTGCCGCAGTGGATGGAATAAAGGTTGCAGAAGCGATAGCGGTTCATACAGGGCCTTCCCTGTAATGAGGTTTGAAAAGGAGTCAGGAATGAGCAGGATTCGGGAAGAACTGGCGAGAAAGAACCGGATTGTTGTTAAGATCGGTTCATCTTCGCTGGTACATAGTAATACACAGAATTTGGATTATGTAAAGCTGGAAAAGCTGGTACGATTTTTATGCGATTTAAGAAATCAGGGAAAGGATGTTATCCTGGTATCCTCCGGTGCGATCGGTGTCGGAGCCAAGGCACTCGGATTATTTGAACGACCGAAAACCACTTCCATGAAGCAGGCCTGTGCCGCAGTCGGACAGGGTCAGCTGATGATGGTATATCAGAAGCTGTTTTCAGAATATCATCAGGGTTCTGCACAGGTATTGCTGACGTTTGATGTTATTACTTCAGAGGAACGCCGCCGTAATTCTGTCAATACGTTTAATGAGTTATTACAACTTGGCATTATTCCGGTTGTAAATGAGAATGATACCGTTGCGACAGAAGAGATTGAGTTCGGTGATAATGATACCCTGTCTGCAATTGTAGCGGCACTGGTGAAGGCAGACTGCCTGATCCTGATGTCGGATATTGACGGTCTTTATACAGACGATCCGCATTACAATAAGGATGCGGTTCTGATCTCAGAGGTAGATGAGATCACAGATGAGCTGCGTGCCATGGGAAAAGGGGTTTCTACCAATCTCGGAACCGGTGGAATGGCAACCAAGATAACAGCGGCAACGATCGCAACCGCAGTCGGCGCCGATATGGTAATTCTGAACGGAGAGGATATCGGGATCCTTTCGGATCTGTTTCAGGGAAAAGATGTGGGAACTATTTTCCATGCACATCCGGAGCATCCGTTTAAGCTGGAAAATTATCTGAAGGAGGTTCATCAATGACCGAAGAGAAAGTTGCAAGAATCAATGAATTATATCATAAATCAAAAACCGCAGAAGGCCTGACAGACGCTGAGAAGAAGGAACAGGCAAAGCTTCGTCAGGAGTATCTGCAGGCAATCCGGAAGAATGTGAAACGGACCCTGGATAATACGGTTGTGGAGTATCCGGATGGCACAATTAAGAATTTAAAGGAAGTTGGTGGCTCTTATGCAATCGACAAATAAAAAGATGACCCGGAATGCAATCAAGGAGATGCGTCTGGCTCTGAAAAAAGAGGAAGTAAAGGAACGCTCGGAAGCATGTGTATCCAAGGTATTACAGTTTCCGGAGCTGATAGAAGCCAAAACCGTATGTGTTTATATGCCGGCGGGAAATGAGATCGATACGACAGAGATCATCCGGTACTGTAAGGAAAACGGGAAACGGCTTGCTGCACCGAGAGTCAGCGGTGATACAATGGAGTTCTATTATTTTACCGATGAAACGGATATGGAGCAGGGGGCGTATGATATCTGGGAACCAACCGGAACCGAGGCAGTTGAGGATGAGGAAAGCCTGGTGATCATGCCGGGTGTTGCATTTGACTTAAGCTGCAACCGGATCGGATATGGTAAAGGCTATTATGATCGCTATTTATCCGCACATCCCCGCATGAAAAAGGTCGCGCTGGCATATGATTTTCAGATCGTAGGCCGGATCAAGCGGGAAGTGCATGATGTCAGACCGGATATGGTCGTTACAGAAAGCAGGGTAATTATGAAGCCAAAGGAATTTAATCTGGAAGAAGTCTGTCGGAATGCCAAACAGGCGGCACGGACACTGAATCTGCTGGATACAGCAAAGAAGAACGCCTGCCTGCTTAAGGTAAGCAAGGCACTGGAGGAACAGCAGGAGCTGATCCTGAAGGCAAATGCAAAGGATATCGCAAATGCCAGAAAAAACGGTATGGCAGAGGCACTGATCGACCGGCTATCCTTAAATGAGCAGAGAATGCACGGAATTATAGAGGGCGTTATTCAGGTTGTCAGTCTGACCGATCCGGTTGGTACGGTTATTTCAAGATTTGATCGCCCGAACGGACTGCATATTGAGCAGGTCCGGGTACCGTTTGGTGTGATCGGTATTATCTATGAATCCAGACCAAATGTAACCGTGGATGCATTTTCTTTATGTTTTAAAACCGGAAATGCAGTCGTTCTGCGCGGCGGAAGTGATGCAATCTATACCAATCAGGCATTGGTGACCGTTATCCGCAAGGCATTGAAGTCCATGGATGTGGATGAAAATGCAATCTGTCTGATCGAAGATACCAGCAGAGAGGTGGCCGCCAGATTTATGAAAATGAAGCAGTACATTGATGTATTGATTCCGAGAGGCGGGGCCGGGCTGATCCAGACAGTTGTGGAGCAGTCAACGATTCCGGTCATTGAGACCGGTACCGGTAACTGCCATATCTATATCGACCGGTATGCGGATGTTCAGAAAGCAGTACCAATCGTTCATAATGCGAAGCTGCAGCGGCTGGGTGTCTGCAACGCCTGTGAATCACTGGTCATTCACGAAAAAATAGCTGATAAGGTAATTCCTCTTCTGGTAGAAGACCTCCAGAAGGAGGGCTGTGAGATTCGAGGTGATGAACGGGTACAGGCAATCAGTGCAAAGGTAAAGGCAGCCACGGAGGAAGATTATGGTCGGGAATATCTGGCAAAGATCATCTCTGTTAAGATTGTAAAGTCCGTATATGAGGCAATTGATCATATTAACCGGTACAGTACCGGACATTCCGAGGCAATTATTACGGAAAATGAAGAGGCAGCAAAAGCATTTACAGAGGGAATCGATTCTGCTTGTGTTTATGTAAATGCATCTACACGTTTTACGGATGGATTTGAATTCGGATTTGGTGCAGAAATCGGAATCAGTACGCAGAAGCTACATGCCAGAGGACCGATGGGACTACTGGCATTGACATCCAGCAAGTACATTATTCACGGAAACGGACAGATTCGGAGCTGATTGTATATAATATACCAAGGATAAGTGAAAAGTGGGTTGTTCATGATCCATAAACATTCCTTAAATCAGTCCTGCGGTCTGGTGCTTAGCGGCGGAGGTGCAAAAGGCGCCTATCAGATCGGAGTATTTCGGGCTATGCAGGAGCTTGGTATTACACATGAAATCGGCGGAATCTCCGGCGCATCCATAGGTGCCATCAATGCAGCATTGTTTGCCAGCGGAAATTACCAGAAAGCGGTAAAGGCATGGTCTGAGGTGGATCTGTTGTCGGTATTTGATACAGAATGGGCAATGTTGGACGGAAAAGAAGGCACGTTTTCCAGGGAAGAGCTGTTAAGGCTGATTCGAAAGTATATATCCTATGTAAAACTGAAACGAAGCAAAATACCGGTAATCTGCAGTGTGTCCAGAATGATCACGAAGGATGAATATCAGAATTCTATCCGTGGATTTCTTGGTGAATCCGTATATCAAGGAGAATATATGCGTATAGACGGTCGTACCGCCGGTACGATTGAGGATATTATACTGGCATCTTCGGCGATGCCGATCATTCATGAACCGGTGGAAATTGATGGATACTATTATCGAGACGGCGGCCTGACAGATAATGTTCCCATCCGGCCGTTATATGAGCTCGGATTCCGGGAGATGGTTGTCATCGGACTCAGTAAAGAAATGAAGCGGTTTCAGGCTTATTATCCGGATGTCAGATTCCGGGGGATTTATCCAAGTCGTTCATTGGGAGATCTGGTGCATGGAACCTTGAATTTCAGGCCGCAGTTTATCCGGGAATGTCAGAAATTGGGATATCGGGATGGAATTGAAACATTAAGTAGATATTAAATATTATAGAATATGAGGAAAAAACATGAAGGAACAGGGACATTTCGAAGCACAGCGACAATTAAAAATCATGGAACAGTGCAAAGCGAGCATTTCCACACGGATAAAGGAAGCCGGCAGGCCGCTGACCTATCATATTTCTACCTTCGGATGCCAGATGAATTTCAAGGATTCCGAAAAATTGGCCGGTATTCTGGAGGAAATCGGATATGTGGAGACAGAGACTGAAGCTGCGGACTTTGTATTGTTAAATACCTGTACGGTACGCGAAAATGCCAATCAGAAGGTATATGGACACCTTGGAATTCTTAAAAATTATAAAAAAAAGAATCCGCATATGATGATTGCATTATGCGGTTGCATGATGCAGGAAGAGTTGGTCGTAGAGAAGCTAAAGGAAAGCTATCGGTTTGTTGATATTATTTTCGGAACCCATAACATTTATAAGCTGGCTGAATTGATTCAGACACGTCTGGAATCGGATCGTATGGTAGTGGATCTGTGGAAGGACGCAAAGGAAATCGTAGAAGACCTGCCGTCAGTGCGTAAATATACATTTAAAGCCGGTGTTAATATTATGTTCGGTTGTAATAATTTCTGCAGCTACTGTATTGTGCCGTATGTGCGTGGGCGGGAGCGAAGCAGGGAGCCTGAGGACATCATTCATGAGATAGAAGACATGGTGTCAGAAGGTGTTGTGGAGATTATGCTGCTTGGCCAGAATGTAAACTCCTACGGTAAAACGCTGGAACATCCGATTTCGTTTGCACAGCTCTTAGAACGTGTGGAGCAGATTCCGGGTCTGAAGCGGATTCGATTCATGACATCACATCCGAAGGATCTATCTGATGATCTGATTACAGTCATGGCCAAATCTGAGAAGATCTGCCGCCATATGCATCTGCCGGTACAGTCCGGAAGCAGCCGGCTTCTGGAACGAATGAACCGACGGTATACCAAGGAGCATTATCTGGAGCTGGTTCGAAAACTCCGGGAAGCAATTCCGGATATTTCCCTGACAACCGATATCATCGTTGGTTTCCCCGGAGAAACAGAAGAAGATTTTGAAGAAACACTGGATGTGGTTCGACAGGCGGAATATGACAGTGCTTATACGTTTATTTATTCAAAGCGAACCGGTACGCCGGCTGCAAATATGCCGGATCAGGTTCCGGATGACGTGGTAAAAGAACGGTTTAACCGTCTGTTACAGGTCGTTGCTGAGTCTTCCGCCAAACGGACAGGACGTCTGGAAGGACAGACGGCAGAAGTATTGGTAGAAGGAATCAGTGAACAGGATCCGAGTATGATCACCGGACGCCTGTCAAATAATCTGCTGGTTCATTTTCCGGGAGATGAGTCCTATATAGGAAAGCTCTGCAAGGTTCATCTGGATCAGGCAAAAGGATTTTATTATATCGGAACGATGGAAGGGTAGAAAGCATGAAAGTCTGTGTCAGTATCTGACACAGACTTTCTGCTATAGCAGATAACGTATAAGAGTATTAAGGAGAGAACAAATGAGATTAGTAATTCAGCGTGTAAATCATGCATCAGTCACAGTTGACCGGGAACGAATCGGAGCCATTGACCGTGGACTGTTGATTTTTCTGGGTATTGCAGATGGAGATACTGAAGCCATGGTCAATAAATATGTAAAAAAATTGTCCGGTCTCCGGATTTTTGAGGATGAAAACGGAAAAACCAATCTGTCACTAACAGATGTCGGCGGTGAGATTCTTGTTGTATCGCAATTCACATTATATGCAGATTGTAAAAAAGGAAACAGGCCAAGCTTCACCAGAGCCGGTTCACCGGATTTTGCCAATCAGCTATATGAATATTTCAAGAAACAATGTACAGAAACTTTTGGCAGGGTAGAATGCGGAAGCTTTGGTGCAGACATGAAGATAGAGTTGGAAAACGATGGTCCGTTTACGATTCTTTGGGATAGTGATTGGTGGTAAAATCTAGTCAGAAAAAGGAAAATGTGTTATACTTTAGCGGAATAAATCAGAAATTTACGGAACATAGCAAGGTTAATACTAAGATAAGGATGGAACTAACATGGCAGCATTTACACCAATGATGCAGCAGTATCTGGATATTAAGAATCAATATAAAGACTGCATTATGTTTTATAGAGTCGGTGATTTTTATGAAATGTTTTTTGATGATGCATTAACTGCATCGAAAGCACTGGAGATTACACTGACCGGAAAGGATTGCGGGCAGGAGGAACGGGCACCGATGTGCGGTGTTCCTTATCATGCTTATGAGGTATATGCCAATCGCCTGATCGAACAAGGATATAAGGTCGCAATCTGTGAACAGGTTGAGGATCCGAAACAGGCGAAGGGACTGGTAAAACGGGATGTGATCCAAATCATTACGCCCGGCACAAATCTATCCACGCAGAATTTAAAAGAGGGTCAAAATAATTATATTATGTCAATCTATGCATTCGATAATGCATACGGAATCGCCGTTGCGGACATTACGACCGGTGAAGCAAGAACCTGTCAGGTGACCAGTCAGGAGAAATGCAAAGATGAGATCAACAAATATCAGCCTTCCGAGATTATCTGCAATGAAACCCTTCTGTGTCAGGATTGGGACTGGGACTATTACCGAGAACGCTTGCATATTACAATATCCGCAATTGATGACTGGCATTTTAATGAAGAGCAGGCAGCAAACTGCCTGTTAAAACATTTCAAGGTACAGTCTCTGGAAGCACTTGGATTAAAGGACCGGAGCCTGACTGTGATCGCCTCCGGTGCATTAATGGAATATCTGATTGAAACGCAGAAAAGCTCACTGGAGCATATGAATCGTCTGGAATTATATGCAGTTGATGATTATATGATTTTAGACAGTTCCACCAGAAGAAATCTGGAGCTGACGGAGACGTTACGTGATAAGGAGAAACGAGGTTCCCTGCTGTGGGTGCTGGATAAAACAAAGACCGCTATGGGAGCCCGGTTATTGCGCACCTATATTGAACAGCCGCTGATTCGCAAGGATCGGATTGAAGAACGTCTGGATGCGATTGAGCAACTGAACCGGGAGGCAATTAACCGGGAAGAACTGCGGGAATACTTAAATCCAATCTATGATCTGGAGCGATTGATGACCCGGATCAGTTTAAAAACGGCCAATCCCAGAGACCTGATTTCATTTAAGACTTCCTTATCCTATCTGCCGTATATCAGACAACTTCTGGCAGGATATCCATCGGGATTGCTGCATCAGATTTATGAAGATCTGGACGGACTGGAGGATATTCATCAGCTTCTGGAGGATTCAATCATTGAGGATCCACCGTTGCAGATTAAAGAAGGCGGGATTATCAAGGATGGTTATCTGGAACATATTGATGAGCTGAAGCATGCAAAAACCGACGGAAAACAATGGCTTGCCGAACTGGAGACCAAGGAGCGTGAGGCCAGCGGTATTAAAAATCTGAAAATCAAATACAATAAGGTGTTCGGATATTATTTTGATGTGACCAATTCCTATAAGGAACTGGTTCCGGAACATTTTATCCGGAAACAGACACTGGCAAATTCCGAACGCTATACGACAGAAGAACTGGATAAACTGGCAGATACCATCCTTGGTTCCGAAGATAAGCTATGCGCACTGGAATATGAGACCTTTTGTGATATCCGTGAGAAGATTTCCGGTGAGATCAAGCGGGTGCAGCGTACCGCACATGCAGTGGCCATGCTGGATGTTATGGCGTCTCTGGCCTATGTTACGGAACAGAACCACTATATCCGGCCGGTTATGAATGAAGAGGGCCGGTTAAAGATTCAGGGTGGAAGACATCCGGTTGTCGAGAAAATGATACCGAATGATCTGTTTATCCGGAATGATACCGAGCTGGATATTAATGAGAATCGGATTGCAATCATTACCGGTCCGAATATGGCGGGAAAGTCAACCTATATGCGGCAGACTGCCTTGATCGTACTTCTGGCACAGATGGGATGCTATGTACCGGCTGATCATGCGGATATCGGAATTGTGGATCGCATATTTACCAGAGTCGGTGCCTCCGATGATCTGGCATCCGGACAGAGTACCTTTATGGTAGAGATGAGTGAGGTTGCCAATATTTTACGAAATGCCACCGTCAACAGTCTTCTGATCCTGGATGAGATTGGACGCGGGACCAGTACCTATGACGGATTATCTATTGCATGGTCTGTTGTAGAATATATCAGCAATTTCCACCGGCTGGGTGCGAAAACCTTATTTGCAACTCATTATCACGAACTGACAGAACTGGAAGGACAGCTTCCGGGTGTCCACAATTACTGCATAGCCGTAAAAGAACAGGGCGATGATATTGTATTTCTGCGTAAGATCATGCGTGGCGGTGCAGACCGGAGCTATGGTATTCAGGTAGCCAAGCTGGCAGGTCTGCCACAGGATGTGATCGAGCGTGCAAATGAGATATTATCCGAGCTGTTGGATGAACATGATCTGGCAGGCAAAGGTAAAAAGGTAACCGTTGCGAAGCCGAAAAAGAAGGAAGAGCCGAAGCAGCTGTCCTTTTTTGCAAATCCGATGGAACAGGAAGTGGTTGCAGAAATCCAGTCCCTGGATCTGTCAAATATGACGCCGATGAAAGCACTGGTTTATTTAAGTGAGCTTCAGGAAAAGCTTACAAAATAAGGAGGACAGCTAATGATACAGGTCTTGGATCAAAAAACGATTGATAAGATTGCTGCGGGCGAAGTAGTCGAGCGACCGGCTTCGGTTGTAAAGGAGCTGGTAGAAAATTCCATAGACTCCGGAGCAACTGCCATTACCGTTGAAATCAAAGAAGGCGGTATATCGCTGATCCGTGTTACGGATAATGGATGCGGAATATCGGCTGAGCAGGTGCCGACGGCCTTTTTAAGACATGCTACCAGCAAGATCACCAACATTGAGGATCTTTTAACGGTTCGTTCACTTGGATTCCGCGGTGAAGCATTATCCAGTATTGCAGCTGTCGGACAGGTAGAGCTGATCACGAAGACCGGAGAGGCACTGACCGGCTTACGATATGAGATTCATGGCGGCATTGAGCAGAATGTAGAGGAAATCGGATGCCCGGAGGGAACAACCTTTATTGTCCGGAATCTGTTTTATAACACACCGGCCAGACGGAAGTTTTTAAAAACGGCAATGACGGAGGGAAATTATGTCAGCGAGCTGGTAGAGCAGATTGCCATGTCTCATCCGGATATTTCCTTTAAGTTTGTAAATAATGGACAGAATAAGCTATCGACCTCCGGAAACGGAAGCCTGAAGGATATTTTATATCATATCTACGGAAGAGATATTGCTGCAAATCTGCTGCCGATTGAGGCAGAACGGGACGGTATGAAGATTTCCGGATATGTGGCTAAACCATATATATCCAGAGGCAATCGCAGCTTTGAACATTATTTTGTAAATGGCAGGTATATTAAGAGTCCGATCATAACCAGGGCAATCGAAGAATCCTATAAGACCTTTGTTATGATCCATAAGTTTCCGTTCGTGGCTATTTATCTGACGGTTGATTCCAAATTACTGGATGTAAATGTGCATCCCCGGAAAATGGAAATGCGTTATAGCCGTGGAGATGAATTATATAAATTTATATTTGAGGAAATCCGGTATGTGCTGTTACAGAAAGAATTAATACCGGAGGTCAGCCAGATTGCCTCTGGAAAGAAGATCGAGCAGGGAACACCCGCAGCATCCTCGGTTCCGGAGCCGTTTGAAACCAATCGCAGGAAACAGGAGCCGGGCTACGGTTCCGAGAAAAAGGATAATTTCCAGAGCTTTTACGGACTTCAGAACGAGACACCACCGACCGTTCATGAGAAAGAAGCAATTTATCAGGCAACCGTTACGTTAGAACATGCGTCTGCACCTGTGACCACTGAACGTATCGCCTCTGAGATTGCAGCATCCTCGGAAAATCCATCGGCGGAGAGTTTGTCCGGAGGAAAATTATCCACAGAGAAGCTATCCGTAGTACAATCATCCACGGAGCAATCGTCCATAGAAACCTTAGAACAGACAGTTGCAGAAACCGGGACTCCGGAGCCGGAAGTACAGTCGAATATCCGCAAGGATCAGATCAGTCTGTTTGAGTCCGGATTTATGACCGAGGAAGCGAGACCGAAGCATCGTCTGATTGGTCAGCTGTTTAAGACCTACTGGCTGATTGAATATGAAAACAATCTGTTCATTATGGATCAGCATGCGGCACATGAGAAGGTCATGTATGAGAAGCTGATGAAGCAGTATGAGAAACGGG
>CABQJA010000018.1 GCA_902464345.1 uncultured Clostridium sp. | reverse complement strand
GCTCTTTCCACAGTTGAGAGAGAAGATCACGCCGGAGGATTTTGTGGATGAGCCGTATCACCGGCTGGCAACGCAGCTGTTTGAACAATATGAAACAACCGGAGCGGTTAATCCGGCTTTGCTGATCAACCAGTATGAGGATATGGAGGAACAGATGCGGGTGGCTTCTGTATTGCAGACGACACTGCAGATAGAGCCGTCGCCGGAGGATAATTCTTTGATAATTACTGAAATTGTGCAGAAAGTGAAGGAAGAGAGTATTAAGAATCAACTGGCACATTTGCAGGATTATAGTAAACTACAGGATTTAATCAGCCAAAGAGGACAGATTCCGAATTGGAATATTTCTCTGGAGTGCGGTTAAAATATCATTATGAAACGGAAGGATGGAAAACCATGGAAGTAAAAGAAGAGAAGAAGGACATGGACGTAAAGTTTGAGGAACAGTTAAAATCACTGATCGAAGTGGCAAAGAAAAAGAAAAATGTTCTGGAAGATAAAGAAGTGCTTGGTCATTTCACCGGTGTTGATTTAAATGAGCAGAGGATGGAAGTGATCTACGATACATTGGAGGCTAATAATATTGATGTGCTTTCAATGACAGAAGAAGAGCCGGAAGATATTCCGTTTGATGACATGGATGACGGAGAGGTAGAGCAGATCGATATCTCTATTCCGGAAGGTGTCAGCATCGAGGATCCGGTTCGTATGTACCTGAAGGAAATCGGTAAGGTACCGCTTCTGAGTGCCGAAGAGGAAATCGAGCTGGCCAAATTAATGGAAAAAGGCGGACCGGAGGGCGAACGGGCAAAGAAGAAGCTGGCAGAGGCGAATCTGCGTCTGGTAGTCAGTATTGCAAAACGTTATGTCGGAAGAGGTATGCTGTTCTTAGACCTGATCCAGGAAGGAAATCTGGGTCTGATCAAGGCTGTAGAGAAGTTTGATTACCAGAAGGGATATAAGTTCTCCACATATGCAACCTGGTGGATCCGTCAGGCAATCACCAGAGCGATTGCGGATCAGGCGAGAACGATCCGTATTCCGGTTCATATGGTAGAGACTATTAATAAGCTGGTACGCGTACAGCGACAGCTGTTACAGGAATTGGGCAGAGAACCGTCTCCGGAAGAAATCTCAAAGGAAATGAATATGCCGGTAGAACGGGTGCGTGAGATCCTGAAGATTTCTCAGGAGCCGGTGTCATTAGAGACTCCGATCGGTGAAGAGGAAGACAGTCACCTGGGCGATTTTATTCAGGATGAGAATGTACCGGTGCCGGCAGATGCGGCTGCATTTACGTTGTTAAAAGAACAGCTGGTTGAGGTTCTGGATACATTAACCGATCGTGAGCAGAAGGTATTGAGACTGCGCTTTGGACTGGATGATGGACGTGCAAGAACTCTGGAGGAAGTAGGTAAGGAGTTCAATGTTACAAGAGAGCGAATCCGTCAGATTGAGGCGAAGGCTCTGCGGAAGCTGCGTCATCCGAGCAGAAGCCGGAAGTTAAAGGATTTCCTGGAGGAGTAATATATGGAACTTTCGCTCAGAATGGAGCAGGTCATGGCTATGGCCGAAACCTGCTCTGCGGTAGCAGATATAGGCTGTGATCATGGATATGTGTCCATAGAACTGATACGAAGGAAAATAGCAGGAGCGGTCATTGCCATGGATGTGAGACAGGGACCGTTATCACGGGCACAGGAGCATATTGAACGAGAGCATCTGACCGGGCAGATACAGTGCCGGTTGTCGGACGGACTGGAAAAACTGCAGCCGGGAGAGGCGCAGGAAATTGTAATTGCAGGCATGGGTGGACCGCTTATGATCCGTATTTTAGAAAATGGACGGGAAAGCCTTGACCGGGTGCAGACATTAGTGCTGCAGCCACAGTCGGAGATACCGGAGGTTCGGAGATATCTACATAAAAGCGGATGGAAAATCACACAGGAAGCTATGGTAAAAGAAGAAGGCAAATACTATACGGTTATTCAGGCGAAACCCGGAAAAGAAACATATGAAAGACCATTAGAATATCAGTATGGTGCATGTCTGCTTCGTGACAGATGCGTGATATTTGAAGAATATTTAAAACAGGAAGAAAAGCAGTATGAAACTATCTGCAGACGACTGGAACGGGAGAACACCCGAAAAGCCGTAGAACGGCTGGAAGAAGTGAGACTGCTCCTGGAACAGAACAGGGAGGCACAACGGTAATTATGAGATTAAAGAAGATTCTGGAGTGGCTGGAGGAACTATCTCCGGTCACATATGCAGAAGAATGGGATAATGTAGGCCTGCTGGTAGGGGATGATGAACAGGAGATTAAACGGATTGTGATCGCACTGGATGCTTCGGATTCTGTGATCAAACAGGCAGTGGAGCTTCAGGCAGATCTGGTCCTGACACATCATCCTATGATATTTAAACCGGTGAAGCAGATTAATAATCATTCCATGATCGGACGGAGAATCCTTGCACTCGCATCGAATCGGATTGCTTATTATGCAATGCATACGAATTTTGATATTAAAGGTGGCATGGCAGAGCTGGCAGCGGAGAAGCTGGAGCTGACAGAGACTGTGCCGCTGGATGTGACTACGGTGATAGACGGACAGCCGGAGGGAATTGGCAGGATCGGATTGCTGAAAGAGGCTGTGGAGGTACGTCTGCTGGCAGAAACGGTAAAAGAACAGTTTGGTTTGAAAAATGTGACAGTATATGGAGATATAACGAAAAAAGTAAGAAAAGTGGCGGTTTGCCCAGGGTCCGGAAAAAGTGAAATCGAAAATGCACTGAAACAGAAGGCAGATATTCTGATCACCGGGGACATCGGACACCATGAAGGGATTGATGCAGTCGATATGGGGTTGGTAATTATGGATGCCACGCATTATGGACTGGAGCATATATTTATAGAATTTATGGCTGGATATCTGCGGGAGAAGCTTAAAGAGGCCGGGGAGGAACAGCTGCAGATCACCTGTCTGGATACAGGCAGTCCGGTTACGATTCTGTAGACATATTATTTATAAAGAAAAGACCGGAAACAAATTTAGGAGGTATTATTATGGGTGAAATTACAGTAAAGGTATATGGTGAGCAGGTAACACTGGAGGAAGGGATTACACTGCTGGAGTTAGCGAAACGATATCAGGAGCGTGAAAAGCATGATATCGTTTTGGCATATATGAACCAGAAATTATGCGAGCTACATAAGAAGGTACAGGACGGCACCGAGATCCGGTTTCTGACCGTAGCGGATGAGATTGGGTTCCAGTCTTATAAGCGGAGTGCAACGCTTCTGATGCTGAAGGCAATCGATGATGTTATGGAGCATTCCAAGGATATTCAGGTTCGGGTCATGTATTCGATGGGAAACGGCTACTACTGCGAGATCGAGGGACTTCCGGATGGAATCAGTGAGGATCTGCTGTTTGCGATCAAGCGTAAAATGAAGGATCTGGTATGGAAGGATGTTCCGATTCGGAAAGAGAGTATCAGTACGGATCAGGCAATGAAACAGTTTGCGGCAGAAGGTATGGAGGATAAGGTGCGATTATTCCAGTATCGCCGGGTTTCCGCAACCAATATGTACAGCATCGAGAATTATAAGGATTACCATTATGGATACATGGTGCCAAGCACCGGCTATATCCATTGCTTTGACCTGATTTTATACAGTGCCGGCTTTGTGTTGCAGATGCCAACGATGCAGGAGCCGGAGACACTGGCACCGTTTGAACCGCAGAAGAAGCTGTTCCGGGTGCTGAAGGAATCCGAGGACTGGAGCCAAATGCTGAATGTCGATACCGTAGGTGCTTTAAATGACGTGATCGCATCCGGGGATATGGAGAATCTGATTCTGGTGCAGGAGGCATTGCAGGAGAAGAAGATCGCGGAAATCGCAGAGAAGATCGAACGGGATGGCAAGCAGATCGTATTGATCGCAGGACCGAGCTCTTCTGGTAAGACCACCTTCTCCCATCGATTGAGCATTCAGCTGAGGGCCTATGGCATGCGTCCGCATCCGATCGCACTGGATGATTATTTTGTCAACCGGGAAGATACACCGAGAGATGCAGACGGTAATTATAATTTCGAATGCATTGAAGCAATTGATATGAAACAGTTTAATTCTGATATGAGCCGCCTGCTGGCCGGGGAGACCGTAGAGCTTCCGCGGTTTAATTTCCATACCGGAAGACGGGAATACAAGGGAGATTATAAGCAGCTCCGGGCGGGCGATGTATTGGTAATAGAAGGAATTCACGGACTGAATCCGAAAATGTCCGCACAGCTGCCGGAGGAGAGCAAGTTTAAGATCTATATCAGTGCGCTGACGAGCTTAAATATTGACCAGCATAACCGGATCTCGACCACCGATGGACGACTGATCCGCCGGATTGTCAGAGATGCCCGAACCAGAGGGAACTCCGCACAGGATACGATCGCAATGTGGAATTCCGTACGGCGCGGCGAGGAACATAATATCTTCCCATATCAGGAGGAGGCAGACGTGATGTTTAATTCCGCTCTGATCTATGAGCTGAGTGTCATCAAGCAGTATGCAGAGCCGTTGTTATTTGCAATCTCACACGATGCACCGGAATATCAGGAGGCAAAGCGGCTTCTAAAGTTCCTGGATTATTTCCTCGGAATCGATGGTCAGGCCGTTCCGAATAATTCCATTCTGCGTGAATTTATCGGCAACAGCATCTTCCGTATATAAAACGACTATTTACAATAAGGGTTATATTAAGAAATCGTAAGAAGTTCGTAAGGTACACCGGTTTCTTTTGTGATACGATAGCAGAGAAAAGAATCATACTTTCGGGGGAAGATGGAATGGCAACAATTTTAGTAGTAGATGATGAACAGGAAATCGCAGACTTGGTAGAGATTTACCTGAATAATGATGGATTTGATGTGATTAAGGCTTATGATGGTGAGGAGTGCTTAGAGAAGTTAAAGGAACATCCGGAAATCCGGGTGATCATTCTGGATGTCATGATGCCGAAGATGGATGGAATGGAGACCTGCAGACGGATTCGGAGAACCAGTAATATTCCAATCATCATGCTGAGTGCGAAGACTGCGGACATGGATAAAATCCTGGGATTTGGTACCGGTGTAGATGATTATGTAACGAAGCCGTTTAATCCGCTGGAGCTGACGGCACGTGTAAAATCACAGCTGAAGCGTTATCAGGCAATTCAGGGTATGCCGACCAGTCCGGATGTGATCACGGTCCGGGATCTGGAAATCAACAAGTCCTCTCACCGGGTAAAGCGCAGAGATGAAGAACTGGCGCTGACACCGATTGAGTTCGAGATCCTCTGTCTGCTGGCCGGACATCCGAACCGGGTATATAGCACGGATGAGATTTTTGAACAGGTATGGAAGGAACAGGTTTACGAGGTGAACAATACCGTGATGGTGCATATTCGGAGACTGCGGGAGAAGATAGAAGATGACCCGAAGAATCCATCTCTGATAAAAACCGTATGGGGAGTTGGATATAAAATTGAAGCTTAATATTTTAAAAAGTTTTCGGGTACAATTGGCAGGATATGCCATCATCAGCTGCATACTTACGTTTCTGTCAGATATCAGTGTGATAGCATTTATTCAGCTGGTGAAATGGAATCTGGCAAGGATTACATTAAAAAAATCATTGATAGGGACACCGGAAGATATTTTTACGATCATGAGACAGACAGAACCGGGTATCTGGTGGCTTCTGGCAATTATAACGGTATTTTGTTTTTTTGTATATTACATTGTAATGACAGCTCCCATGGTTAATTATTTCCGGGAAATCATCAGCGGTGTGCAACGAATAAAAAACGGAGATCTGGAAACCAAGATTCCGGTCCGGCCGTTCGGAGAGCTGGCAGATCTGGCACTGGCAGTCAATGCTATGCAGATGGAATTAAAGACAACGATAGCTAAGGAACGGGAGGCAGAACATGTCAAGGATGAGCTGATCACGAATGTAGCTCATGATCTGCGAACACCGCTGACCTCGATCATCGGATATCTGAATCTGTTACAGAATCCGGGGCAGCTGGATGAAGAAACAGAGGAAAAATATCTGCATATTGCATACGATAAGGCAGTGCGGATGGAGGGGCTGGTTACGGATCTGTTTGATTTTACCAGATATGAGAAGAATAAGGTGGTCATCACCAAGAGCCGTCTGGAATTGAAGCAGTTCATGGAACAGATTCTGGACGAGTTTTATCCGAGCCTTATGGAAGCCCATCTGGAATGCTATACGGTATTTCCGCCGGAGAAGATTTATATTGACGGGGATGGCGAGCTACTTGCCAGAGCCTTTGGTAACCTGATGGGAAATGCCATCAAGTACGGTGCAGAGGGAAAGCAGATCCAGGTTGAGATCCAGGACTATCCGGAGACGCACCGGGCAAGGGTTTCGATTATAAATTACGGAAGATTGATAGCACCGAAGGATCTGGAAAAGATATTTGATAAGTTTTACCGGGGAGATGCCGCACGCTCCAGCAAGGAGGGTGGTACCGGTCTCGGACTGGCGATTGCCAAAAATATATTTGATATGCACAACGGCATGATTCGGGTTCGTTCCGATGAAGGCGGAACTGTATTTGAAGTTCTGCTCCCGACAGTGTAGAAAGGATGGAAGCAAGGATGAAAAAGAAGCGACTGTGGCTGAGTATTCTTCTGGCAGTGCTGATGTTGGTTATAATTCCGACAGGCACGGCAGCAGCCGAAGAGGAAAAAGAAAAGGATGTCAGTAATCCGGACTTTAATGTAACCGTGGAAGCGGGACTGGATGAGGTTATTTTTCAGGGAAAATCAGTTCCGGTGACGGTGAATGTGGCAAATGCAGGAAAGGATTTCAGTGGTAAGGTCCGAGTGATCGTTCCATGTGATTATGGTCAGGAAGCAATCGCATATGAGCATTCCATTGTAATTCCGAGTGGCGGGGCAAAGACGTCATCCATGTTGATCCCGGATATTTCCAGTGCAACATTCCTGCGGGTAGAGCTGGTGAATGACAGGGGAAAGATCCTGTATTCCGCACAGGAAACGATCACTACGATCCAGGTAGGTAATGAAGCGATCATTGGTGTGCTGAGTGATGATTATACAGGACTGAATTATTTTGATGCAGTGTCTGTCAGTACCAGCAGCGGTATCGTTTCGTCCAAGCTGATACAGCTGGATGCAGCGACACTTCCGGAAAGCGGAGAGGGCTTATCGACCTGCCATTACATTCTGATCGATAATTATAATACCTCCCAGCTGTCGGACAAGCAGGTGCAGGCAATCTTAAGCTGGGTAAATGATGGCGGAATCCTGATACTGGGAACCGGTTCCAAGGCATCTACAGTGCTGGAAGCCTTTCAGGATAATGCCTGTCCGGTTACGATCGGCAGTCTGAGCAAGAAGACCATGACCGTTGTCGGAAGTGATGAGAATGATGCGGTACAGGTTGATGCAGCAGATTTAAGCAGCTGCGGCTGGGAAGATATTCAGAGCAATATTGCACCGGGAGCATCTGCATGGAAGACCGGGTACGGTTCCAAGGGAACGATCGTAATGCTGGGCTATGATCTGGCAATGGAGCCAATCGTCAGTATGCGGGATCGCGGTGTTCTGGCATCCAACATTCTGGCGAAGGCCGGAAACACCGAAAATTATGATGATATGATACAAGGGGATTCAGATCCGTACAATGAGTGGCAGATGCAGAGTGCAGTCAACAGTGTTGACGGCAACAAACGGCCGAATCCGTTATTATATGCAGCAATCTTTCTGGTTTATGTGCTTGCAATCGGTCCGATCATGTATCTGATTCTGAAGGCAAAGGACAAACGGGAAAAGATGTGGATCGTGATCCCAATCATAGCTGCCGGATTTACGGTGATCGTATTCGGAACGAGCATGATATACCGGATCCATCGTCCATTCATGGATACGGTGAAGATTCTGGAGTACAGTGGAAGTACACTGGAGACACGGGCATATGTGACGATGCAGAGTCCGAAATCCGCAGGCTACAGCATGCCGCTGGCAGAAGGCTACAGCAGTGTTACGACCTGGGGAGACAGTAATTATGACTACTCCAGTCTCGGAACGACCAATTATAACTATGCAATCCTGGAAGATGCGGGCGGACTTTCCATAAACGTAAATAAGGGGCAGCCGTTTACAACCTATAATGTGTTAATAAAGAAGAGTGAGCCGATCCAGACAGAGGGATTTGCTATGAATCTGAATTGTACACTGGCCGATGTGGAAGGCGATGTTACCAATCAGACCGGGTATGATCTGAAGAATGTCGTATTTTGCTATAACGATATCTACTGTTTCCTGGGAGATATGAAGAATGGCGAGACGAAGACCATTGAGAAAGCAGACAACCAGCCAACAAGTTCCCTTTCCTATGACTGTTCGGAATGGATGGAGAATCCGCCGACAGACAGCTGGTTTTTACAGGGCAATGAGAACTATAAGAAGGCGGTTCGAAATCAGAATATTTACAGTGTCCTGCGACAGAAGCAGAATACGCTGGAGCTGAATCAGGGCATGGTATTCGGTATGGTGGAAGGCTATTCAGAGGATATGTTGGCTGAAAAGGCCGGTAAAGTATATTCTTCACAGGTAGCGGTTTCTTATTTTACAGAGGTGCCGGAGGAGTATCAGAACTATACAACCTTTATTTCAGATATTAACCAGTATATGGTAGGCGGCAATAATATCTCATATGACCGGAATGTATATCCAGATGGCTATGACAGTATCTACGATGATGACGAACGTTATATGTATGGAGAGCCGGAGCTGAGTATCCTGTATGATTTCGGCAACCTGAACCTGACGGGAGCACTGCTTCGGAAGCAGTCGGATTCCTCAGATACCGGAGATGATGAGTATTCAAGCTATTATTCGGATGAAGAGGCAGAGGTATGGCTGTATAATTGTGAGAGTGACCAGTATGAGCAGGTATTTATAAATACGAATGAAGTAACGGATCTGACGCCTTATATAGATGAAAATGGCTGGGTAAAGATCCGATATGTAGACGGAAGCGGCAATGGTGATTGCTATGCACCGGTAATTTCTCTGATTGGGGGTAAAAAGTAATGGTTGAGATTCGAAATCTGACAAAGACATACGGTAAATATCGTGCATTGAATAACTTAAACCTCCACATCGACAAGGGCGAGATCTTCGGCTTTGTAGGACCGAACGGAGCAGGAAAGACAACAACCATGCGGATTATCTGCGGTCTGCTTCAGGCAGACTGGGGAGAAGTATATGTGGATGGAATCGACTCCCTGAACCATAATGAGCTGATCAAACGGAAGGTTGGTTATGTACCGGATTTCTTTGGTGTATATGATAACTTTAAGGTAATGGAGTATATGGACTTTTACGGTTCCATGTATGGGATTGACGGTGAGGCGGTGCGTAAGACCTCACTAGGACTTCTGGATCTGGTGAATTTATCGGATAAGGCAGATTCTTATGTTGACGGTCTGTCAAGAGGTATGAAGCAGCGGTTATGCGTAGCAAGAGCCCTGATTCATAATCCACAGCTTCTGATTCTGGACGAGCCGGCATCCGGTCTGGATCCGAGAGCCAGATTTGAGCTGAAGGAGATCATGAAGAACTTAGGAGCTATGGGAAAGACGATCATTATCAGTTCCCATATTCTGCCGGAGCTGGGAGAAATGTGTACCAGCATCGGTGTTATGGAGAAGGGAAACCTGATCGCGAACGGAAAGGTAGAGGAGATCACCAAACAGTCCAGACAGGCGAATCCGCTTACCATTCAGATCCTGGAGAATAAGGATCAGGCAATCCAGATATTAAGACAGACCCCACAGGTACAGAAATTATCGATCCGTGATAATGAGATCATTATTGCATTCTACGGAGAAGAGGCAGATATGGCACAGCTTTTGAGCAATCTGATCTTAAGTGGTGTAAAGGTCAGCGGATTCCACAGAGAGGAAGGCAATCTGGAAACACTCTTCCTTGAGATTACAGGGGGTGAAAAACGATGAGTCATACAAAAAAACAGATCAATCCGATTTTAAGAAAAGAATTACGGTTAGGTTCCAGAAGCATTAAGATTCCGCTGGCACTGATGTTTTACAATATTGTACTGGCACTGATCGCAGTCGTTATGATCTTCAGTGTCAATACGGTTGGCGGAATATCCGGTGTGCTCACCGGTACCAGAGATGCAATTGACTTTTCCGGCTTTCTGTATATTTTTCAGGTGATAGGCTGGACACAGCTCGGAATTACACTTCTGATCGTTCCGATTCTGTCAGCAGGTTCGATATCCGGAGAACGTGAGAAGCAGACGCTGGAGATCATGCTGACGACACCGGAGAAGCCGTTTGCTATTGTATGGGGAAAGCTTCTGGCATCCCTGTCGAACTTTATTATGTTTGTTATTTCCAGCATACCGATCATGGCAATTTCCTTCGTGCTCGGTGGATTGAACTGGTTCGCATTGCTGGGATTTATCGTAATGATTCTGGTGGTAGCGGTATTAGTAGGCAGTATCGGTGTATTCTGTTCAAGTGCGTTTAAGAAAACGATCGTATCCATTGTAATGACATTTCTGATCGAGTTCGGAGTTCTGGTTCTTCCGATGATTATCTGTGGCGGAGTTCTGGGAATTGAGGCAATCACGTATACAGCCGTAACAGATCAGATGACGAATCCGCCGGATCCGAACTTTGGACCGACACCGTTTATTATGATCCTGACACCGTTAACCGGTTTCTTTGACTATATGGTACGGGTGATGAACCTGACATCCATAGCAGAGATTTTAACAGATGCCGATATGTTTGGAGTGATCACACCGATCCTGTCATATGCATGGATTCCGGTAAATGTGATCATCAGTGGACTGATCAGTTATTTCTTCTTACGGATGGCTGCAAGAAAGCTGAATCCGATCAAGAAGCGGAAGAAGAAAGCCCCGAAGCAGATGGAAGCGCAGAAGCTGCAGGGAATGCCGGTTGCACCACAGCCACAGCGGTATCAGCCGCAGATGATGCAGGGACAACCACAAATGCAGCAAGGACAGCCGCAGATGATGCAGGGACAACCACAGGCAGCGCAGCCACAGCCGCAGATGATGGGGCAGCCACAGATGCAGGAGCAGGTGCCACCACAGCCGATTTATGCACCACCACAGCCGGCAATGACATCACCGGTGCAGAATGCGGAGCCGATGCGGCAGGCAGGAGTCGTACCACCGGTGCAGAATGTGCAACCGATGCAGCAGGCAGGAGTCGTGTCACCGGTGCAGAATGTGCAACCGATGCAGCAGGCAGGAGTTATGCCGCCGGCACAGAATGTGCAGCCGATGCAGCAGGTGGGAGAAGTTTCTCAGCAGACACCACAGGAGTAGCTGAGAGAAATGGTATGAGCCGTAGACAGGAGGCTGACATATGAATGGGTTAGATGCAGAAATAAAAAAATATGTGAAACGGGTACGGAGGAGACTGAGTGAGAAGGCAGTCCTGCAGATGCTTCTTTTCGGTATGCTTGCAGGCTTTGGAATCGCAGTCGTCATATCTTTAATCTCATTATTCGTGCCATGGTATTTCGCTGTACTGTATGCACTGATCGCAGTCGCAGCAGGAGTTGTGGCAGGCATGATTCTCGGTATTCTGAAACGGCCGGATATGAAGCAGGCAGCCTTAAGGCTGGATGCACAGGGCTTTCAGGAGCGTTTGATTACATCCTATGAGCTTGCCGGAAAAGAAGATAGCATCAGTGTGATTCAGAAGCGGGATACGCTGGCAAGACTGAGACTGGTAAATATCCGGAAGCTGTTTCCGTTAAAGCCAAAGGGAAAACAACTGGCAGTGCTGTTCGGACTGGCTGCTGTATTTCTGATTCTGAGCTTTGTACCAACGGCGGCAAAGGATCGGGCGCAGGAGCAGCATGCGATCGCACAGCAGGTAAAGGAAGAGGTTGCTAAGGTAGACGACGCAATCGAGAAAATTGAAAAAATGGAAGAGCTTCCGCAGCAGGAAAAGGAGGATCTCCTCTCTTTATTACAGCAGTCCCGCAAGGAGTTAAGTGATGCGGACACAGCAGAAGCACTGGAAAAGGCGAAAGAGCGAGTTGCAGTGAAGGTAGATCAGCAGGCAGATCAGACAGATACACGGACGGCCAGACAGGAGTTGCGTTCTCTGGCGGATTCCATGCAGGGAGAAGACCAGAGTGCATCAAAGCAGTTGGCACAGGGACTGCAGGATCTGCAAAAGGATCTGGAAAATATGGATGATACGACCAGTGATGCCGAAAAGCAGGCGATTGCAGATGAGATGCAACAGTTGGCAGATCAGGCACAGCAGCAGGCGAACCAGACCGGAGATTCCAATATGCAGCAGGCGGCACAATCCATGCAGCAGGCGGCGCAGGCCATGCAGAACGGAACCTTATCCCAGCAGCAGTTACAGAGTGCCAAGCAGGCGGTAGCCAATGCAAATCAGTCTGCACAGGGAAGCCAGACCGCCAATAATAATCAGAATGGTCAAAACGGTCAAAACGGACAGAACAGTCAGAATGGTCAGAACAATCAGAACGGACAAAATGGTCAGAACGGACAGAATGGTCAAAATGGTCAAAACGGTCAAAACGGCCAAGGCGGTCAGAATGGTCAGAGCGGACAGGGTTCTGCCGGAAACGGACAGAACGGAAATGGCCAGGGTGGTGGTTATAATACCGGCAGCAAGGATGGTACGGAACGGGCATCGGCCAGAAACGGAAAAATGATCACGATTCCGAACCGCCAGTTCCAGGAGAACGGCAGTCTGGAGGGAAAGGTCAATGATTCCTCCGGCAGTCTGACCCAGCGGGGCGGTGAAGCATGGTCCGGCACCTCCATTGATTATCAGCAGGTGATCGGAAATTATTCGAAGAATGCGTATAACAAGGTAGAAGGCTCCAATTATCCGAGTGGAGTTCAGGATATAGTAAAGTCTTATTTCAAGGACTTAAATAATGAGTAAGGAGAGCGACTATGATACAGAATGAACAGGAAATGCAGCAGATCATTTATCAGATTCAGAGCTGTGAAGAGGAAATAGGAAAAGCGATCATCGGACAGAAGGCAATCATAAGACAGATGCTGATCGCAATCCTGACAGATGGAAATGTATTGCTGGAAGGTGTTCCGGGACTTGGTAAAACGCAGATGGTAAAGGCTGTTTCCAAAGCAATGAATCTGGCATTTTCCAGAATCCAGTTTACACCGGATCTGATGCCGGCCGATGTGACAGGTACGAACCTGATCATCCGGGAAGAGAATCAGAATAAATTCCAGTTCGAGCCGGGACCGGTTTTCTCCAATATCGTTCTGGCAGATGAGATCAACCGTGCAACCCCGAAGACACAGTCTGCCCTGCTGGAGGCCATGCAGGAAAAAACCGTCACGGTCGGTAAGCAGACTTATTTATTGCCAAAGCCGTTTATGGTACTGGCAACGCAGAACCCGATTGAGAATGAGGGCACATATCCACTGCCGGAAGCACAGTTGGACCGTTTCCTGTTTAAGTTAAATGTGCGGTTCCCATCCAAGGAAGAACTGAAGGAAATCGTAAATCTGACAGTCAATCAGGAAGAAGCGGTGATGAATCCGGTAATGACAGCCGAGGATATCTTAAGAATCCGTCAGGTGATCTATGATATGCCGATTGCAGATGCAGTTATGGATTATGCGATGAATCTGGTTTACAATACACATCCGGAGGTCGCAGATGCACCGGAGATAACGAAAAAATATATAACAAACGGTGCCAGTCCGCGTGCGGCACAGGCAATCATTAAGACCGCCAAGGCAAGAGCACTGATGGAGAACCGGTACAACGTATCCTTTGAGGATATCCAGTATGTGGCATTTCCGGTACTGCGTCATCGTATTATCTGTAATTTTGAAGCAATCTCAGACGGTGTGACACCGGATAAGATCATTGCACAGTTATTAAAGCAGCAACAGTAGCAGAGTGGAGAAGCATGAATGGCAGAGCGGATTTTTGACCAGGATTTTTTTAATAAATTAAATAACCTTGCAATCGCAATGAATGCCAGAATGTCCTATGGAATGAGTGGTGGGCGCAAGTCCAGTGCCAAGGGTTCCTCTGTGGAATTTTCGGATTACCGGGAATATATTCCGGGTGATGACATCCGCAGGATTGACTGGAGTGCATACGGAAGACTGGACAGGCTGTACATCAAGCGGTTTATGGAAGAAAAGGAAGGTGTGTTCCAGATATTTGTGGACGCATCGAAGTCCATGACATTCGGAGAGCCGCCGAAGACCAGGCAGGCATTGCAGCTGGCGGGCGCACTGGCATATCTGGTGCTAAATAATCTGGACCGTGTCTATGTCAGTCAGATGCAGGAGGGTACTCTGCAGCAGGGAAAAGGACTGGCAGGCAGACAGGCATTTCAGCGGATCATGGACGAGCTAGAACGGATGGAGTTTGACAGCGGGACCGATCTGAACCGGGCAATTATGGCAAGACAATATCCGGGCAGCGGAGTATCGATCGTGATCAGTGATTTTCTGGATGAGAATGGCATCGAACCGGCCCTGAAATATCTTCGATATAAGAAACAGCAGATTATCCTGATCCAGATTCTGGCAAGACAGGAGCTTACCATAGAAGGGGAAGGAGTGGTCAATCTTCTGGATATGGAGACCGGAGAAGAGGTACGCCTGACCCTGAATCGAAGCACCGTGGAACAATACGAAATGGCATTGCAGAATATGCAGAATCGCTTAAAAGAGCTGGCGAAAAAATACGAGGCTTCCTATATACAGATGGCAGCAGACGAACCGTTAGATCGTTTTCTGTTTGATACCATATGTAATCAGGGAATCATTGTTCGCAAATAGGGGAGACATATAATATGGAAATAACAAACTGGTGGCCGTTAGCGTTTCTGCTTCTGATACCGGTCATTATCCTGCTTTATATGTTAAAGCAGAAGGCAAAAGAATATCCGTTTTCTTCAAGTATTTTATGGAAGGAAATCTATCATAGTGTCGAGGCGACCAAGCCATGGGAGAAGCTGAAGAAGAATATTCTGATGATTCTTCAGATCCTGACCGTGTGTCTGCTGATCGTTGCGTTAATGGCTCCGTATTTAAAAACCGGAGGAAAGATGTATGATAATGTGATTCTGGTTCTGGACACCAGTGCCAGCATGGGAATCCGTTATAATGAGAAACGGACCCGGATGGAAGAAGCAGTCGAGCGGGCCTGTGATTATATCGATTCTTTAAGTGAGACGGCACAGATTACCGTACTGACGTCCAATCAGGAGGCGGGAATCTTAAAGACCAATGCCGAGGATAAGCAGGCATTGAAAAAACAGTTAAAACAGCTGGCGGTTACGGATCTGAGCGGAGATGCGACTCCGGCAGTCAGTGTAGTGACATCCATGGTAAGCCAGTGGGATAAATATGAGGCTGTGTTCTTTACGGATGCACCGCTGGAGCTTGGAAATCTGGATGCAACGGTGGTGAATCTTTACACGGATTATAAGAACCTGTCGATGGACTATTTAAGCTACGGTTCTCAGCAGGATGAGGATGGCAACCGGAGTACGACCGTGATCGGAAAGATTACGAATGATACAGAGGAAGCGGTCACAACGGATGTGAATCTTTATGGAGACAATACCCTGCTCAAGGTGCAGAGCGTTACGATTCCGGCGAAGTCTTCTCAGAACTTTTTCTTTGAGCAGATTGATTTTCAGGGAGATATTCTGATGGCAGAGCTGAATAATCAGGATGATCTGTCAGCCGATAACCGTGCCTATGCGGTGGTCAGCGCAGAGAGCAGAAAAACGGCATTGCTGGTAACAGAAGATAATATGTTTCTGGAAAAGGCAATCTCCAATATGGACTGGGTGGATCTGTATAAGACCAGCCAGCTGAGTGCGGTGGGGAAAACAGAATCCTATGATTTTTATATTTTTGACGGTGTGATTCCGGAGGAACTGCCGGAGCAGGGAAATATATTATATGTGAATCCGCCGGATGGTACACAGGTGACGGTAAAGGAGAAGCTAAGCAATGTGAGTCTGGCATTTACCGATACAGAGGTGACACAGTATGTGGCAGGCTTTAGCTTCGGAGCAACGGCAGCAGAGAGCCTGGAGCGGCCGCTTTGGGCAGACAGTTTCCTTACAAGCGGAGATCATTGTATCGGATATTACGGAGAGGCCGGAGGCCGGAGAATTGCGGTGCTCGGATTTGATCTGCATGATTCAGATCTGGCACTGCAGGCAGAGTTCCCGATTCTGATCTCCAATCTGACAGAATATATGATGGTGAGCGGAATGGTTCCGCAGAACGACTATGAGACCGGAGATAAGATCGTATTTAACGGCAATCTGAACGGTTCCGATCTGACGGTGACTTCCCCGTCAGGAACAGTGGTAACGCTGCCGACGGCAGTTACTACAAATGCTTACACAGATACGGCACAGGCCGGTGTATATTCTGTGGCACAGACCGTGAACGGCGAGGAACGGCAGGAGCAGTTTGTGGTACGGTTCCCGGTGGAAGCAGAGTCGCATCTGGAGGAAGCGGCAGTAGAGGTCGGAGAGACAGCCGGTGAGGATAATAAGAATCTGACCGGTGGCAGAGAGCTTCGCAACTGGATCATTCTGGTCCTGTTACTGGCGCTGGGTGCAGAGTGGTTTGTTTATATCAGACAGCATTAGAGGTGGAGGAAAGTTATGAGCATAGAGGTAAGTAATCCCTGGTGGTTATTGTTAATTCCGGTGGTAGTGGCTGGATTGATCTATTCCGGCCGGTTTCTCCGGATACAGAGCCGCAGGAAGAAAATAGAATACCTGGTCATGCGTGGAGTGATCGCTCTGCTTCTGATCCTGACCCTGTGCGGCCTGAGCTTCCGGATCACAACGAAGGAAGTGACAACGATCTTCCTTGTAGATATGTCAGACAGTAATGAGAAGAATCTGGATGATATTTCAGAGTACATCCGGAATGCAATCGCAGACATGCCGAAGAAGAATCAGGCGGGTGTTGTGGTATTCGGTGACAATGTGCTGGTAGATCAGTTTGTGACGGAGAAGAAGATCTTTACGGAATTATCTTCCCAGCCGGTGGCAACCGCAACGAATCTGGAAAAGGCGGTTTCTACAGCTATGACGGTATTTCCGGAGGATACAGCGAAACGGCTGGTGCTGATCACGGATGGACTGGAAAATGCGGGAAGTATTGCCAAGATGGCAGGTACGGTCAGCTCTCAGAATGTGGATGTGAAGGTAATAAAGCTGGAGCAGAATGTCGGAAATGAAGTCTATGTGAGCAATCTGGAGCTGCCGGAATATGTACATGTCGGAGATGCTTTTAATATTAAGGTGACAATCGAAAGTAATGTGGAAACACAGGCACTGGTCAGTCTCTATTGCGGAAGAACCTTAAAGGGACAGTCCAATGTCAATCTGACAGCCGGTGAGAATCAGTTTGTATTTCAGGATGTCGGAGAAAGTAACGGTACACAGGATTACCGGGTAATGGTGGAGCCTGTGGATGATACCATGAGTATGAACAATGAATACAGTGCATTTACGCAGGTAGAGGCAGAGCCGAAGCTGCTGCTGGTGGAGGGTACCGCCGGAGAGGGCAATGCACTGGCCGGGATTCTGGATGCCTGTGGTGTTCAGTATGATCAGATCACACCGACCGGTGTGCCGGATGAGATGTCGAAGCTGATCCAGTACAAGGCAGTGGTAATGGTGAATGTAAATGCCTTGGATCTGCGTAGCGGGTTCCTGGATATTCTGGAGAGCTATGTCCGGGATTATGCCGGAGGACTGATCTGTACCGGTGGTGATAACAGCTTTGCAATGGGCGCTTATCAGGATACGGCACTGGAAACCGTACTTCCGGTCAATATGTTTCTGGAAGGCGAGCGGGAGGTTCCGACGATGGCAATCGCCATGGTAATTGACCATTCCGGCAGTATGGATACCTCTGCCAATGGCGGGAATGGAGCAACCTGTCTGGATCTGGCAAAGGAAGCAGCCGTGGAGGGCGTAAAGAGCCTGAAGCCGACCGATCAGGTAGGGGTACTGGCCTTTGATGATACCTATGACTGGGTAGTCCCGATGCAGTCGGCAAGTAATCAGTCGGGAATTACCGGTGGAATCGGACAGATCGGGTCCGGTGGCGGAACCAGTATCTATCCGGCACTGAATGCGGCAGCGGATCAGCTGTTGAGCACGGATGCACAGGTCAAGCATATTATCCTGCTGACGGATGGACAGGATTATTATACCGGCTATGAGGATGTGGTAAAGAAGATCAACGATGGCGGAATCACGCTGTCAACCGTTGCGGTCGGACCGGAATCCGATCAGGTGTTGCTGCAGAAGCTGGCAAATCAGTGTAACGGACGATTCTACTATACGGATATTAACAGTGGAATCCCGAAGATCTTTGTACAGGAGATCTTCCTTTCGTCCAAGAGCTATCTGATCAATGAGGAGTTTACACCGGTGATCACCGCCAATTCATCGATTATTGAAGGGATTATGAATGATGGCGTGCCGACATTGCTGGGTTATATCGGGTCAACGGCGAAATCACAGGCAACGGTGATCCTGCAGTCAGAGGAAGGGGATCCGATTCTTTCCACCTGGCAATACGGACTGGGACGCACTATTGCATGGAATACGGATGCGACCAATGAGTGGACCGGTAACTGGGCCAACTGGGAGAATTATACGCAGCTATGGGATAACATGATCAATTATGTGGTGTCCAATACCAGTTTGGATGGGGATCAGGTAGAAATCACACAGGAAGGAAATTCGGCTGTGATCCATTATACAACCGATAAGTACGATAAGGAAACCAGGGTGACGGCAGTCTGTACAAATGCAGCCGGGGAGCAGCAGGAGATTACACTGGATCCGGTGGCTCCGGGCGAATATGAGGCGAGCCTTGCCATGGAGGATACCGGGGTATATACGATCGCATTGAAGAATCAGAAGGGCAGTGAGATACAGGGCAGTATGATCACAGCGACAGCCATGCAGTACTCTCCGGAGTACCGGTTTGATCAGACAGCGGATGGACTGGAGGCATTTGTTTCACAGGTAAACGGAGCCTATATCACATATGAGGATCCGGTATTTGATGACAAGCTGGAGACGGTACGTGCAAGAACCAATCTGGCAGTTCCGTTCCTGATCACGGCACTGGTACTGTTCCTGCTCGATATTGCAGCAAGACGAATGGGTATGGATTATCTGGACTGGTTCACACAGTGGAAGCAGAGACGGAAATGGAAGAAGGAGCATCCGGAAGCGGCCGGAGCCGGAAAGAAAACGGCAGATACGGAAAAGAAAACGGCTGGCGCAGAAAAGAAAACGGCTGGTACGGATGTATTAGATGAAAAGCAGAGGAAGGCAGCAGAAAAGTCAGAGCAAAAGGCACAGAAGCAGGCACTCAGACAGGCAAAGCAGCAGACCAGACAGGAAGCGAAGGCTTCCCGCAAAAAGAAGCAGACAGGCGAACCTGCCGAGACTGAGGCTGCATTGGATATGGAAGAGCTGTTGCGGAAAAAGGAAGACCGGAACTGGTAGCCGGATGATTGACAGACGATTTCGAATAGTATACAATGATAGGCACTTTGAAGGAATATAAAGCAATGAGAAATAAATATAAGGCGAAGGGATGGCAGTAGAAGCATGCAGGCAATTGCGAATAACTGGAATATGATCATGGAATTGCCGGAGCGGATTCCTGTTCTGGTATATGTATATCTGATCGTGGGATTTGTTTTATTGATTAAGGGAGCGGATTTTTTTGTGGATGGTGCATCGGCGGTGGCACGATTGTTGCGGGTTCCGTCTGTGGTGATCGGTCTTACGATCGTTGCAATGGGAACAAGTGCGCCGGAGGCGGCAGTCAGTATCACTGCAGGACTTACAGGAAGTAATGAGATCGCAATCAGTAATGTAATAGGCTCGAACATATTTAACCTGCTGGTGGTGATTGGTGTCTGTGCGGCAATTAAGGCATTTGCTACCGACATGGAGATCCTGAAGCGGGATATGCCGATTAATATCGGAGTAACGGTGCTGTTATTTCTGTTTTTATTGGATGGCAAGTTAAGCCGCATTGAAGGAATTGTATTACTGATCGGACTGGTGGTATATCTGATTGTGGTAGTACGCTCTGCATTAAAGAACCGGACCGAGATTGAAAAAGCAGATGCAGAAGAAGGAGAAAAGAAGCAGCTGTCAATCCCTATGATCATTCTGTATATTTTAGGCGGACTGCTTGCAATTGTGTGGGGTGGTGATCTGGTTGTAGATAATGCACAGAGAATTGCGTTGTCATTCGGCATGAGTCCGATGCTGGTCGGACTTACAATCGTGGCAATGGGAACCTCCCTGCCGGAGCTGGTGACTTCTATCGTAGCATCCAGAAAGGGTGAAAGCGGCCTGGCACTTGGAAACGCAGTAGGCTCATGCCTCTTTAATATTTTGTTCATTCTGGGTATGTCATCTGTCCTGTCTCCGATTACACTTACCGGTACCAGTGGGGTGGAGAGTCTGACGGATACCGGGATTCTGGCGGGTGTGTCAGTACTGATGCTCATCTGTAGCAGCAGCGGCAAGCGTGTCAGCCGGCCGGAAGGATTTATATATATTATACTCTATGCATTATAT